>JAKEHD010000025.1 GCA_022615215.1 Blastocatellia bacterium | reverse complement strand
GAGATTTGATAATGAAGCGCAGGCTTCACACTATCAATTAAAAGGGGAGGGGATCAAAATGCAAGCAGAATCGGGCTGTTTTCAACTAGCACAAGTCGTGTATGAAATACTTGAGGGGGATTCTCTTGAGCGCGTCAAAGACTTATGGGGCAGGTTAGGATTTAAACCGTGAAGAAGAAGCGAGGTTGTTGGAGTGATTCGAGTGTATGAGCGGGTGTAGGGAAAGATAAATTGCATTACTGCGTCCGATAACAACACTTACGAATCTCAATGCTGAAGCTTGCTCGAGATTGTGGGGATGGTGGTTAGTGCTTAAGTTATCGGACGCAGGTTTTTTGATTCTTATGAAGGTTTCTGAACTGGCAATTTTCGGTCAGCAAAAAACGTGGATTATGAAGCGATTCTTGCCTGAGATTCTTGCCTGATGTGAATAATAATTCTATTGCTTGATCAGATTGACTTGCGATCAGTTGCCGGATTTCGGCCTACGCCATGAGCAATTGTTTATCTGTATGCTTTCCAGAAGAAGGCCCAGAATCCATTTTCACCTATGAGGGGGAATTGCCTCGGGTCGGCTCTTGAGCTATCCGTTATAATCTGCCGGTGAGTTGTAATATCATCGGGCGTGAGGTTGAAAAAGGAAATCAGCCAGGCACAAAGACCTGCCACGCTTTGCACCTGCACATCAGAATAAGCAACGCCTGCGGGCAAGTTGTGCTTCTGAATGATTTCTATGCCTATTGTTGCCTCGTTCACCTGGCTGTTGCGAAAAGTCCGCCAAGAGGTCGAGCGCCCTGCATGGTTGCAGCAGTATCGGCTTAAATCAGGATTGAGTTTCCAAATGCTTCCATCGCGCTCGACCGTGAAATCCGCGCTGACTTTGCTTCCATCCTTTGGGTCCGCAAGATATAAGGTATCGATATGAGTGCCAGTCCCACACGTATCGTGAAGAACGATTCCTGAAACTGGAAGGTTTCGCGGCGCCAGGTATCTTGCTTTGAGTTCATGCCAGAAAGGCTTTTCAGTTCTGATCGGTTCGTTTATCAAGGTCTTCATCATGAGCGAGGTGTTCTAGGAAATGTCTGCAATTATTTATTTGCACTAAAGGCCCTGAAATGCTACCCAGTGCTCTACCTGACAGAGTCCAGGGCAACAATCCGGAGTTCACTCGTATAACGATTCCCTTCAGTATCCGGCAACCAGGCATGGCCGAGGCCTGGGAGCATTTCAGTCACTGCTAACCTGGAGTTACCGCTATTCATTTCTGTCATGCACCTGATGGCTTTCGCAAAATTATTGACGAAGATAGGGCCCTCGAAATCCACGTAACACGGTTTCTGTTCAACAGGTGTTTTAACGAAGGCGAAGCGAGGTATCCGGTGTGTCCGCACCCATTTGCGGCATTCAAGGAAGCGGTTCGATTCGTCTTTAATGAAAGCAAACTCAATATCGGGCGCAACAAATCTCCAGGATTCGCGGCAAACCACGAGGTGATCAATTGCAATGCGCGGTGTATGGTCGAGGGGCGGCAATATTTGGAAACAGTTCATCACCATTCCAGATAAGACATCGCTCAAACCATTTATCAGATTAAATCGCAATCGCCCATCGCGGGTTCGAGCCATTAAGTCATTGTCTTTAAGCTCTATCACCAGCTCTCCAAGTGGCAAGGCTCTCGTTCTGTCAAGGGTGAATGCGTCATCAGCCATTTCAAGAAGCTGGCAATTTGGCGGAAAGATTCGCGGAGAGGTGCGCGTTGTCAAAGTCGGCCAATGTCGTGAGGGAACCGGAATGACCTTTAATTCCCGTAAATCCGACTCATAGGCTTGCACAATTGTTTCAGGCGATGGGTGCTGTGCCAGAAAAAGATTTGATGACAGCGTGTTCACCCCGAGATGAACTTCGCCAAGCACCAGATAGTATTCTCCACGACTAATGGCCGCTTCGTCAGTGGCCCCTATCATCACGTCCGGACAATGATAACGGGCTGTTTCCCAGCCTGGCCGCGGCGCGTTAAATTCACTCAGGACGCGGTGGCGTAGCTCCTCGCTACTGTATTCGACCCGGCGACAATCGGCGTCGCTTCTAAGGATTTGAGACCATCGTTTCTGAAATTCTGCTGTAACATCTTCCAGCGGATGGTGGGCTTCTGAGTAGAGCAGGTCTTTGCTCCTTATCCAGAAATCTACGGCTGACACGCTAAGCGAATTGGTTTCGCGCGCAAGGTCGAGGTAGATTTTTTTGAAGTGCTTTCGAAATGTCGCGGCAGCCTGAAAGGTGAACCATCGCGCGCTCGACAACAGCAATGATAGCGGAGGCCCAAGCTCTCTCAAGAAATCCTGACCGAACCTCAAGTCAATGTCGCGCCTGCAATCTTCATACACAAGTGTTCGCGCAGCATAGGTTTGTCCCGGCGACCGAGTGAAAGGCTTGCCGGTCAACCGTGCAAAAAAGGTTTCCATATCTTTTAGCGCCTGATCAAGTTTTCTGGCATCGCCAGCCGCATCAGCTATCGCCTGGCGAGCCGATTCCAGTTTATCCAACATAAGGAGAATCAACCGACGCAGTCCCTCATCCCCGAATCCGCTCATCATCCCTCGCAACACCTTATCAGGATTGGGACCGAGGGGGATGTTGAAGTCCCAGTTAATAATCGATCTTTGCTTCAAGGTTGCCAAGATATCGTAGATCTCGTCTATGCTCTCGACGCCGATGCTCTCATCAGCAACCAGATCCGCTGCCAGATCATGAGCGATGCGCTTCCCATCGCATTCCTTAAGAACTCGCGCCATTTTGGCATCGAGATGGACAGGCTTCTCCATAGGCAGGTAAAGGGTTGTGTCAACCAGTCGAGCAAATGGCATCGCCCTAGGAAGCAGCCAAGGCTGAACTCTGCGGTCCAGGGCCAAAAGATATGCAATCTCATCTATGCACCAGCCTTCGAGATAAACATTACGTGAAGCAAGCAGGTTCTTGCCAGGCTGCACCGTTATTATATCCTTTTCAGGAATGAACTTCGCCCATCCAACCGGCCCGAAAAATCCTATCGTATCGTTTTTCACACAGTAACGTTGCAGATAGCTGGCAATCATCGCTTCGTGCTGTCTATGTTTCGAAGACCTTTCGATGCCGGGGTTTCTACGCAATAAGACTTCGATGGCTGTATGAAATGCTCGGCGGTTCTGCCACAAGACGGCTTCCTGAAAACGCCCCGTTTGTGCGATCTCGTAAATGCTCTTCGACAACTCCGTCATAGAGGCATCAAATATCTTGCGATAATCTGTGCTTGCCAATTCCCTGCTTTTAGAGGAGAGTTTGAGAGCTTCCAGAGCCGACTCTACCTCGGCACCCGGATGAACCAGTTGCGGCGGCTTTCCCTTCTTCGCATGTCTTATCGCCGCTCTGAAGGATTGTTGTCGGCCAGGCTCGGCGCAACGCTGCTCAAGCTTAAGCAATTCGACCAGATGGTCACGTTTTCGTCGGGCTTCTTCATCAGCCTCTATCAAACGATCAGCCGCCGCCGCACACTCCTGACTTGAGAGTCTCAATACACCGCGAGCGGGAAAACCAGCACCTCGCAGCCCTATGCATCGCCATACTTTCCACGATCCTCCGGGCAACCTCATCAGGTGATCCGGTAGAGGGGCTTCATCATTTTCGATCTTTCTCGATGGAGCAATTCCAATCGAGAGGGATTCTGTGGTTATCTTCTCGTTCATTGATCACCTTTAAAAGGCAATATCCGCATCAATGGCTTAGCCTGATTGCAATGCTCGTATCTAAGCCCGCGCGGACTGCTTGCGTGAGGTTTGTTGATATAATTTTCTCATTCGACGGGGTCTCTGGATTCAGCTTGATCCCCTGGCGTCTCTTGCGAAAAGGCAGGTATCTCGAATTGCAATTCGGTCTTGCAGAATTCGATCCATTCGGGCGTCAAGTCATCAAAGATGACATTTTCGCCAAGAAAAATGCCGTCCGTAACAGTGAAGTCGGATTGAAGATACAGAAAGTCGGAATCGGTCAATTCCCTGAGAGTCTCCATCTCTGTGCCATCAATTTGACGCTTCTCTTTCCTGGCATTCTCAGTTATTTCTTTCCACCCGCCGAACTGCCGCAACCGCGCAAGCGGGTATGCTTTACAGTACTTTCCCATTTTCGCCATTCCATCATCTCCTTGATTAAAAGAAATACTCCAGGTCTGAAAAGCCATAGGTCTCAGGCTTTCGGCACCGATCAGTGCGCGCGATTGAGCCAGGAACCGGGGATAAACGAGTCTATGACAACACCTTTGCCCTGACTCTTTGCTCGATCATAAATCAGCTTGCCTAGCGCGATGTCGAGCACGCCAAGACCGAACGGGCTGAAGATCGCTATACGGGAATCATCTTTGCGAGCAGGCGCTGATCCCGAAAGGATATCGGCCAGAGTGCATCTGATGAAATCGCTATTGCCCGCCGACTGCACGGCCAGGTGAATCGAGGTGTTGGCCCGGCACACATGGTCTATGTCGTCGACGACATTGTCTGAGGACAGAATAATTTCAGGAGAAAGATCGCGCAAGGATATATGAAGGATCACCGACGCAGGCCAACACATCGATATGTCGAAGATATGAGGTACTGTGGCCGTAGTCGCAAGCGAAATGAGCGAGCACCGCCTCAATACCCAATCGACGCTTTCGGCAACAACCGCTTCGATATGACCCGGCAACTCCCGGCACTTATTTATAAATTGTTCTGCCCTCGCAGGGTCGAGATCATAAACGATAAGCCTTCTCAATTCCGGCAAAACTCTCAAAAGAAAGGATGCAATCTCAAAATTAATCGGGCCGCAACCCACCAGGCCCGCTTCGTCGACCTCTCTGCCGTCAAGCAGGTATTGCGCGCCGAGAACTGCGCTTGCGGCGGTTCTCTTTGCGCTAATAATAGATCCTTCCATCATCGCCAGAGGTCGTCCCGTCTCGACCGAATTCAAGATCACTATGGCCGATGCTCTTTCCAGACCGAGGCCGCTGTTTGAAGGAAACGAAGCTATCCATTTGATCCCGGCCGATTTAGTCTCCCCGCCTAGATAAGTTGGCAATCCGATGATTCTGTTTGCGTGATCGCCGGGAAAGCGCAAGAATACCGATTGCGGCAATGAGCTATCACCCCTGCCGTGTGTTTCATAAGCTGATTTGACCGTCTCCATTATTTCCCGCTCGCGTCCCTCAAGCAGGGAGATCACTTCGCTGCCTGTGAGAATTAATAGAGAGTCATTTTGCGGGTCCACAACTTTACCTCTTTCCGGCTCCCTCTTCTAAGTTTGTACTCGCCTCACCCTCGGGCTTGATGAGCAATCTACTCAAATGACCGAGGATATCAAGCCTGATGCCCGCCCTCTGCATCTTGGCCACTCTGGTGACTAATCCAATTCTCATCTCGCTAACTCATCGAGTTCTTGTGAACTATACTTCAGTTCGAAAGACTCGTTGAATCCGGCGCTACGTGCTGGTTTTCGCAGAATCGCGCAGTCAGGTTCAACCCTCACACTTTTCCATGAGCCTGATTGAATGGCTGCTAAACTTCGAGACGGCTGACCAGATAATGCGGTTCCTGAGATGCGATCTGTAATGCCTTGCTTCGCATAGCCGTTAAATATTCATACTGAGATGGCAATGTCCTACATAAACGATCGGCTCGCTTTTTAATAGCCCGGAAAGCAGCCCAGGCTTTATGCTCCTCGATATGATCTAAGACCGGCAAGCTATGTTCAGGTCGATAGCCGAGGCCGAGCAACATAACCGAATAAGAGTAAGATTCAAATCCGTGATAGTTCTGGTTGATGTTCCGGTTATTTGGCAGCCGAGCCTTCCATAATTTCAGACGTTCCTTTAACGCTTCAGGGATTATAAGGTCATGCATGGCTGCTTTCCAGAAAGGCGTATCGTACCTGGTGCTGGCATAATAATGAAGGGTTAAAAAATCTCGGACGCCATCTATGCAATCCGCTACAGCCTTATTGTAGCTTTTTACCAACTCCTCGTTGAATGACTTATCTGGAAAATCGGCGACCAATTCTTCGATTCCATGCTGTATGAAAAATATGCCGGTAGACTCCAGAGGCTCGACGAACCCGCTCGAAAGCCCGATTGCCACACAATTTTTGACCCAGGAGCTTCTATTCCGCCCGATCCTCATTTTTATGTGTAAGGCATTGAGGTTGTCGGATGCGCTTCCGAGGTGTTCTCTAAATTCCTTCTCTGCCTCTTCTTGCGAGGCAAAGGCGCTTGAGTAAACATATCCCGTCCCATCTCTTCCGTAGAGCGGTATATTCCAGACCCATCCTGCGTTGAGTGCGGTTGCCGTCGTGTAGGGGTTGATACCCTCTGTGGCAATATCGCGCGGGATTTGCATAGCGATGGCGCTGTCACATAAAAGGGATCCGGAAAAAGGAATGAACGGCTCACCCAGTGCTTTATTGATTAATAGCCCTCGGAAGCCTGTACAATCTATAAACAGATCTCCCTCAATATCGCCATGCTCTTTGGTCGTTATATGAGCGATGCTCCCGTCCTCGGCAAGTTTCACATCGATTACGTCATCAAGAATCTGTATCACTCCATTCTGCATGGCATGATCTCTCAGGAAATTGGCCAGCAGGCTCGCATTGAAATGGTAGGCATAGGGGTATTGTATCTTTAAGTCGAGTAGTACATTCTTTTTAAACGCTCGATCAGGCTTGAAATGCTCCTCAACTTTATCATCGAAGACTCTGCCATTGAGATACCTCGGAGACCTCTTGCTATCGCACATGGCAGGTATGGTAAAGCACGAATAATCGTATGCGGTCAGAGAATCTTTGAGTTTCAGCCACCACTCGGCGATATTGAACCCTTCGACGATCTCGTATCGCTGAAAGGGGTGAAAGAAATGTCGTCTCTCCGCGTTCCAATTTACGAATTTGATCGCCAGTTTATAAGCAGCGTTGCATTGCGGCATCCACTCGGACTCATCGAGGCCCAAATAATCGAAGAACAATTTGATGGTGCTGAATGTGGCTTCTCCGACCCCTATGGTCGAGATATTGGATGACTCGACGAGCATAATCCGAATGCTTTCGCCAAAAGCTCTCTTCAAGTAGGTGGCCGTCATCCATCCCGCTGATCCGCCTCCAACTATGACGGTCTTCTCGATTTTCTCCGGCATGGTTTTGTATCTCCTTCTCTTGGGCTGACCAAAGATTAATTGATTCAGGCGTTAGGGAGTCGAATCCTGACCGATTTCCCATCTCCGTAACTCCTATGCTTGGCACAACTGCGTCAAACGAAAGAGAATCTCTGTTTCACATTTTGTCATTCTCGAATCGAGGCATACCCTTCCCGGATTGCAAGGCTTGCCCTATCTGTTTTTTATATGAAATGCGGCGCAACCGAACGGTCAAAGGTTTCTCAATCTGCCGCGCTCTCTGGCGCATTCAAAAAGCCGCTCTCTATCAGATAAGTGAAATACCTGTCGAGCAGTGCGTCATCGGCTGGCGGGCACTCGATGCCGCTTCCGGCCAGACCTTCACGGGTATTGCGCCAATCAGTCTGAATGACGATCCCGCCGCTCACAGCCTCGCGAGGGACAGCACTGTACTGCCGGGCGGCAGTGATTCTCTCATGCATTTCGGAAAAGACTGGCAGCAAAGGATAGAGTGCATAATCGGGGCGATCTGCGCAAACCTCTACTATCTCTTTCAACCAATCTTCGAAGGGCAAGGGCTTTACTTCATAACCATACGAACGCATTCGCTCGGCGACCTGAGCTGCCGACGGCACAGTTGGATTCACGAGATGAAATACCTTCCCGTAAGCTTCCCTTTGCCTGGAGAGATGGATGATGGCTTTACTAACGTAATCGACTGGCACCATATCCATCTTCACATCCGCATCAGGAGCGCTGCCGAGCTCTATGCAACCCTTTATCATCCTGCACAACGTATCATCAGTGTTCCACATTCCTGTTTTGCTCTGACCGGATATGGTCACGGGCCTGTATATACAAACAGGAAGGCCGCGCGATTTCGCTTCGATCACAAGCCTTTCGGCCACCCATTTGGTTTGGGCGTACCCTTCTGTCAGTCGCTTCCACTCTCTGAGGTCATCCTGCTCAACTCTTACGCGTTGATCAGGTCTGCTGCCCGGCAGCAGTTCGGCGGCGCGTAAAACGTCGCTGGTCGAAACGTAGTGCACAGGCTTAGGTCTCAGGAGACAGGCCAGCCTGAGCACCTCTTGAGTTCCCGAAACATTGGTCGCTTTCAAAGCCCTATATGGAAGCACGGCATTGAGATGTGCCGCACTGTGATAAACAATCTCGACCCTGCTCGCCAAATCCTCGAATTCCTTCTCAGACATTCCAAAGAGCGGGCGCGAAAGATCTCCCTGTACGGGAATGATTCTCGAATCGAAGTCCTCATCCCTCAACGAGTAGTTTTCGAGGTTGCGTCGGATCTTCAGCCTTCCTTCTTCGACGCTACGGGAGCGGACGAGGCAATAGACCTTAAAGCGTGTCTGCTCAAGCAACTCGCGCAGCAGGAAGGCTCCGAGGAATCCTGTGGCTCCGGTTATAAAAACATCGCCAGGCTCGCCGGTCGCAATATAAGGTGAAGCAGGTGCTATGCTCAGGTCGAGGCTCGCTTCGGCAGCCAGGTCTATTTCTCTGAATGCCGATTCTCCGACATCTTTACCTGCTTTGATGTCATCAACCGCTTTAGCGAGTTCATCCAGGGCAGGCGCATCGAAGAGCACGCGAAGCGGTAATTGAAGACCGAATACTTTGCGCACTTGCGACACGACCCTCGTCACAAGCAAAGAATGTCCGCCCAAGTCGAAGAAGTTATCTTTGCGGCCCACGCGTTGGACACCGAGCGCCTTCGCCCATATGGCCGCCAGTAATTCTTCTGTCGCAGTACCTGGCGCAACGAAGCTATTTGGCTGCGAGGGGTCTGACGATTCGGGAGCGGGCAGCACGCGGCGATCAACCTTCCCGTTGGGCGTGAGCGGCAGCGACCCTATAAAGACGAAAGACGAGGGCATCATATATTCAGGCAATCTCTCCTTCAGAAATCCGCGCAGCTCCTTGGTCTCCGGTTCGTTTCCTTCTACCGGCACGACGTAGGCGACCAGCCTCTTGTTTCCCGGAGTATCTTCTCGAACGATCACTGCTGTGTTAAGGATATCGCCGTGCTCTCTCAAGACGGCTTCGATCTCTCCGATCTCAATGCGGAACCCGCGAATCTTGACCTGATGATCTTTCCGGCCCAGAAACTCTATATTGCCGTCCGGGAGAAATCGTGCGAGGTCTCCCGTCCTGTAAAGCCGTTCGGACGGACGGTCTGCAAACGGGTCTTGGATGAACGCTTCGGCGGTTCGCTTCTCATCATAGAGGTAGCCGCGCCCGACTCCTACACCTGCAACGCACAACTCGCCGCGAACCCCTTCCGGAACGGGATTCATCCGGTCATCGAGAATGTATATTCGAGTATTTGCCACCGGACGCCCAATGGGCATAATCAAAACGTCCGGCCCCGGCGCTTCGCGGATCGGGTAATGAGTCACATCATCCGAGCATTCAGTGGGGCCATAAGCGTTAAGGAGCGGTATTTCAGGATAAAGCTTGAGCCATCGCCTGCACAGTTCCGGCGGCAGTGCCTCCCCGGTAGGGATGAGCCATCTGAGCGATGACAAATCCAGGCGCGTGACCCCTACGGTTGACGCTTCCTCAAGAGCCGCGCTTAACAAGGATGGAACCGTCTCAAGGATCGTGACTCTCTCAAGGGAAACCTCCTGTAGCAGACGTTCCGCATCAAAGGCAATCTCATCTCTGAAGATATGAACCTGACCGCCTGTCAGGAGCGCCGCCAGGAACTGCCAGACCGAGATGTCGAAAGACTGAGAGGCGGTCTGCGCAACCTTGTCGGCCTGGCTCAGAGCTAACGTCTGAATCTTTGCGTACAGGTGATTGAGCATCCCTGCGTGTTCGATCATAGCGCCTTTCGGAATCCCTGTCGAACCGGAGGTGTATATCACATAAGCAAGATCGTCCGGGCCACACCTCCGGGGCAGGTTCTCATTGCTCGCTGTGCTGCCGAGCATCTCTTCGATTCGCAGGATGGCCGGCCGGCTGCTGTCCTCCATGCTTTCGAGAACATCTATGATCACCGGCGACAGGTCTTCGCTTGTAATGAGCAGACGGATTCGGCTCTGCTCTATTACTTGCGCGAGACGGCCCGGCGGATAGTTGGGATCGAGCGGCAGGTAGGCTCCGCCTGCCTTGAAGGTTGCAAGAATGGAGGTTAGGAAATCTATTCCGCGTTCGGCAAACAGGCCCGTCACTGTATCAGGCCCAACCTGACGGTCCACAAGCAGATGCGCTATCCTGTTTGCGCGTCTGTTCAATTCCTCATAGGTGATCTCCTGTTCTTCACAGATTGCGGCTATCGCTTCGGGAGTCTGTCTCACCTGGGCTTCAAACAACTGGGGGACGGACTGGTGCGCGGGGTATTCGGTCTTTGTTCTGTTCCATTCGATCAGCAGCCTGCTCCTCTCTACTGGCGGCAGGATTTCAAAATCCGACAGGCTACGGTAAGGGTCACGCGCTATCTCCTCTATAAGAGTCTGAAAATGGCCGAGCATACGCTCTATTACAGAATCACAAAAGTGCCTGCGGTCAAATCCCAATCGAAGAACTATTTCGGCTCCTGGAGCCACTTCCACGGTCAGGGGATAATGGGTTGGCTCTTTCATTCTCGCCTCCTTGATAGAGAGGCTTTCGACGGCTCTCGCCTGTGTGTCGGCGATTGCAGCGCTGGCAGGTTTAGGATATTGTTCGAAGACGAAAAGGCTTTCAAACAACGGCAAACCGCGCGGCACTTCGCTCCAACCCTGAATATCGGTCAGCGAACAGTGCTCGTACTCTCTCACTTCTGCCTGCCTGTCCTGTAGCTGCTTGAGCCAGGGTATGAGCGCGGCTTCCGGCGAGACCTGCACGCGAGCGGGCAGCGTGTTTATAAATAGACCCACCATAGTCTCTGCTCCCGGCAGTTGGGCGGGGCGTCCTGATATTGTCATACCATAAACCACGTCAGATTCGCCACTGTACCTGCTCAGTAGTATCGCCCACACGCCCTGCATGAGTGTGTTCGAGGTCAACTTGTGCTGACGGACTATTTGCTGAAGAGTCGCTGACGTTTCACTTGAGAGCCGGGTCTCTTTCATATCGTAAGCGCTCTCCTGACCGAGCAGGCTGCCGCTCGGCGTGTCTAGGCCGAGTGGCGTAGGCGCGGTGAAACTTTTCAACTCCTCTCTCCAGAACTGCTCAGCGGATTTACGGTCTTGCCGGCGCAACCATGCTATGTAGTCACGATAAGGCATTTGCGGCTTGCGATCTATCTTTTCGTTCGACCTGAAAGAGTCATAACAGGCAAAGACTTGATTGAGTATGATGGCCCAGCTCCAGCCATCGCAGACGATATGATGGAAGGTCAGAACCAGATCGTAGCAATCCTCGCTCGTTCGCATCAGAGTTATGCGCATCAATGGCGCTGTGCCGATGTCGAGGCCGCTACGGCGTTCATCTTCAAGAAACGCCTTGAGCCGTGCCGACGCTTCGCCGGAAGGATAACCGCGCCAGTCGAGCTTTGTTATGGGGGCTCTGACGTTGCGACGCACAACCTGTACAGGCTCATCGAGGCCCTCCCATATAAAAGAGGTTCTCAGTATCGCGTGCCAGTCGATGACCTGCTGCCACGCTTGCTCAAACGCCATCACATCGAGATGGCCCTGCAAACGGCAGCTTGTCTGCGCAAGGTAGGCCCCGGATCGAGGCTCATACATTGCGTGAAACAGCATGCCCTCTTGCAAAGGCGAGAGCGGATAGATGTCTTCTATCTGCCTCTCATTTCCAAACAGAGTATCAAGTTCTTGTTGATCCAAACCCGACATTGGGAAATCCGAGGGCGTATAGCCTGCGGCATCCGCCGACAGACAATGGACGATCAGAGATCGCAGGGCGTCAGAGTAATATCGAGCGAGCGCTTCTATCGTCTCTCTCCGATGAATCTTCTCCGAAAAGGTCCAGGCCAGTATGAGCCTGCCGCCTGACACCTGCCCGTTGATCTCCAAAGGGTGGGCACGGATTGCGCGCGGGCTGCGATTCGGTCCTTTCGACTCGATTGCCGGCTGCAAGGGCAATGCCTCATCTCTGGAAGCTCTTGACTGGCCTATATAATTGAAGATCACTTCAGGCCAGGGGAGGCTCTCCAGGCGGCGCGTGATCTCCGGGTTTCCGGTCAGGTACCTGAGTACGCCATATCCGATGCCGCGATTTGGCACGGCCCGCAATTGTTCCTTTATGCTCTTGAGCGCCGACACGGCCGTGTCACCTTTCAATTCCAACAGAACCGGCGCATAGGTTGTAAACCATCCGACTGTCCGCGTAAGGTCTATGCCGGGAGCTATCTCCACCCTGCCATGCCCTTCCAGGTTTATGAGAAGTGAGCGGCGTCCGGTCCAATCAGCAAACGACTGCACAAGCGCCGTCAGCAACAGGTCGTTTATTTGAGTCCTGTAGGCTGAAGGGACTTCCGTAAGCAGGCTTCGAGTTTCGTCTTCTGCCATCTCAATGAAGATGGTCGAAGAACACTCTTCATTATTGGTCGTGTCATCAAAATCGACAGGTAGGCGAGCGGATTCCTCGCGAGGCCCGGCGAGCCAGTAATCCATCTCCTCTTTCAGTTCTTGCGAGGCGGCGTATTCGATCAATCGCTGCGACCATTCCTTGAAGCTTGTCGTCTTTTCAGGAAGTTCGACCGTGCCGCCCTGGCCGAGTTGTTCGTAAGCCTTTTGAATATCCTCCAATAACACCTTCCAGGAGACTATATCGACTGCGAGATGGTGTATCACTATCAAGAGGCGGTTCGATTTACCTCTGCCCAGATCGATGAAGACAACCTGCATCAGAACGCCGCTCGACAAGTCCAGACTTGCCTGAGCCTGTGCCGCAACAGCCTCTATGAACCGACTCTGATGCTCATCGGGCACCGCCGATAAATCTACGGAAGCGAGAGGCACATCCTGGTCGGGCGGTGCGTTGAATTGTTGCCAGCCCTCCTCACCCTGAACGAAACGCAGGCGAAGCGCGTCATGATGGGCAAGGCAATGACCAAGAGCCTCTTTGAGGCAGGCGACATTCAATCCTTCCTGCACCTCTATCAGCGCAGATTGATTGTAGTGATGAGGCTCGTTTTTGTGTGTATCGAAAAACCATCGCTGAATGGGAGTAAGCGGTATTTCGCCCGTTACGGGGGACTGTTCGGCAGCCCCCGCTTCAACAGTACCCGTGACAGCAGCCAGTTCGGCTATCGTTTGGTGCAGAAAAATCTGCTGGGTCGTAAGCCGCAGGCCCGCCTGATTTGCTCGCGCGGTTATCTGTATGCTCAGGATGGAATCGCCCCCAAGGTCGAAGAAGTTCTCATTAACTCCAATATTTTCCCGCTTGAGAACCTGTCCCCAAATTTCGGCGAGCAGAGCTTCGGTTTCGGTTCGAGGGGGCTCGAAGGCGCGGCTCGAATCAGAACCGATTTCGTGCGGCGCGGGCAGCTTATGTCGGTCCACCTTTCCGGTCGCAGTGAGGGGCATCTCTTCGATTATCATTACCTGTAAGGGCACCATGTAGGCGGGCAATCGCTGTCGCAAATAGCCGGTCAGTTCCTCCGCAGATGTTTCTTGCCCCGGCTTGCAAACAACATAAGCCACAAGGTATTTCTCCGCTTCCGCCTCTCTCGCCAAAGGCTTCACGACGCATAGTTTGACTGCAATGTGATTTGAAAGAACCGATTCTATCTCTTCCAATTCTATACGAAAGCCCCTGATCTTCATTTGATTGTCTTTGCGTCCGAGGAATTCCATCTTCCCGTCAGGGAGGTATCGCACAAGGTCTCCTGTACGATAAAGCCTCTCGCCTTCCTTGCCAGCAAACGGATTCGGAACGAATTTCTCTGAGGTAAGCTCTTGTCTGTTCAGGTATCCGCGAGCCACAGCCGGTCCCCCTATGCATAACTCCCCGGCCACTCCGACAGGCACCAGATTCATCTCCTTATCGAGCAGATATACACTCCTATCGCCTATCGGTCTCCCTATGGGTATTCTTTCCTCTCCCTTGCAAATTCTCCGCGCTATCTTGTGGCTGCAACAGAATACTGTGCATTCCGAGGGTCCATAACCATTGATGATCTCGATCTCAGGCATCAACTCTTGTATCCGCCGAATGTGCGTGACCGATAGCGCCTCGCCGCCCGTCAGCAATTGCTTGATCCCAAATAGCGCATCAGGTTTGGAATCGATTATGCTGTTCAACAAAGAGGAGGTCACCCAAAGGATCGTCACTTTATGCCTCCGTATGGCATGGCTGAGGTTCTCGGGCGTCATTACGCTCCCCGAGTAAAGCGCACATCGCGCGCCGCTGATTAGAGCGGGCCATAACTCAAGCGTGAGCGCATCCCAGGAAACCGATGAATATTGTAAGAAGGTTTGTGTTTGATCCAGCTTCAGATCGTCGGCCCAGGCTATAAAGCCGGGAATGGCGCGATGAGGAATTGCCGATCCCTTTGGAAGCCCTGTGGTACCGGACGTGTAATTTACATAGGCCAGATTATCTCCCCTCGCTCGCGCAGGCGGGTTCTCCGTATCGTGCAGAGCGATCTCTTCCCAATTCGAGCCTATGCAAACCAGATGGCCCCAATGCGACGGTAACCTATCAAGGCAGTTATCCTGAGTCAGCAATACGGGGGCCAGAACATCATCGAGAATGAATGACAACCTCTCGATCGGATATGCCGAATCGAGCGGCACGTAAAAGCCACCCGCTTTCAAAATCCCCAGCAACCCGATCACCATCTCAATGCCTCTCTCCATACAGAGAGCTACCGGCACCTCCGGCCCTACTCCCAAAGCAATGAGATAGTGAGCAAGTTGATTCGACCTGCGATTGAGTTCGCCATAGCTTAGTTCACTATCTTCGAACATCAACGCAAGGGCGTCGGGTGCCAGTTCGGCCTGCCGTTCAAACAATTCATGTATGGTCGCTTCCTGCGCCTCGGATGTGCGTGCGCCGCTCCATGCTTCAAGGATCTGTCGGCGCTCACCATCAGTCAAAAGCGACAGGGCGGAGATGGTTGTATCGGGATTCTCAACTATTTCCTCAAGAAGGCGCGTGAAATGATTCACTATCCTTGCGGCGGTCTCCGCAAGAAAGATGTCAGTGTTATATTGCAGGCTGCCCAGCAGGTTCTGCCCTGTGTCGATCAAAGTAAGCGACAGGTCGAATTTCGAAGTGCCCGCATCGACGGCGACCGGATTGAGCGCCAGGGATGAAAACTCCGGGGCAGCCATGCCGGCGCTTTGAAAGGTGAATGTCACTTGAAACAGCGGCGTTTGTGTCAGGCTGCGTTCGGGCTGCAACTCATCAACGATTATTTCAAACGGCAAGTCTTGATGCGCATATGCGCCGAGCACAGTCTCGCGCACCCGCGCCAGCAATTGTCGGAAATCCGGTCTGCCGCCGCAGTCGGTACGCAGCACGAGCATATTGGTAAAGAACCCGATAAGCGGCTCAAGTTCTACCCGGCTGCGGCTTGCTACCGGTGCGCCAACCACTATATCCTTATGCCCCGCATAGCGATATAGAAGAACCTGATAAGCCGCAAGCAGGCACATGAACAGAGTCACATCCTCCTGTTGAGCGAGCGCCTTCAATCCTCCATAAACCCGCTCTTCAATATTCACCCGATGGCGGGCTCCCCTGTAACTTCGATGAGGAGGGCGAGGATGGTCGGTCGGCAATTCCAGAACTGAGAGGCCATCAAGCTTCTGCTTCCAATAAGAGAGATGCCGCTCCAAGACTTCGCCTTGCAACTTCTCTCTCTGCCAAACGGCAAAGTCTGGATATTGAACAGCCAAATCCAGCAATGGAGATGATTCCCCTTTACTGAATGCTTCGTAGAGCACCCCCACCTCGCGGGCGAGTATGCCCAGCGACCATCCATCGGCGATGATATGATGCGCCGTCATCTGAAGGATGTGATCTCCGTCATCGAGCCGCAGCATCATAAAATCCACCAGGGGCCCGGAACTAAGGTCGAAGGCGCGACGCGCCGATTCCTGGGCCAGGCGTCGGGCTTCGGCTTCTCTCATCTCTTCAGGTATCTCACGAAGGTCGACGATTGGAAGCCTCAGCGGCCTTGTCGGTTCTATGATCTGACGCGGCTCGCCGTCACTCGACACAAAGATTGTGCGTAGCGATTCGTGCCTTCTGACCACTTCGTTGAGGCTTTGTTCCAACGCAAGAGGGTCGAGAGGTCCGGTCAGGCGGACTGCCTGTTGCCCGTTGTAGAAGGGATTTCCAGGCTCCAGATTGCTCAGAAACCAGAGTCGCTGCTGCGCGAAGGACAAAGGGTAGGAATCGGCGGCCTCTCTTTTCGCAATGGTTTGCGAGGCGGAGAGATGAGCAGTTTTCTTCTTGAGCAATAGTGAGGCAAGCGCCCGCTTCTCTGGAGAAAGATTCGCTATGCGACTATTTATATCTGCCATATCTATTCTTTTTTCGCTTATTCATCTTGAGTGAGATTGAGTTCGGATTTCAGGAGTCTCTCCACTTCCTCATCCGACAGGCTCTCCAATTCTTCAAGCAAGAGGTCTGCATTCCCGCTCTCTTCAAGCTCAAATTGTTGCTGAGTGACTGCCAGCGCGAGACCGGCCACAGTCGGAGACTCGAATACCGCGCTCAATGGAACTTCGACTTGAAAGTAATCTCTGACTCTGGAGATGATCTGAGTAGCCAGCAAAGAATGGCCTCCGAGGTCGAAAAAGCTATCGTATACACCCACACGCTCGACGCCGAGTACCTTCGACCATATCTCGGCCAGCACTTCCTCCACAGCAGAGCGCGGCGGTACATAAGCGTCTTCGCGCCCCGTGCGCATTTGTCCCGGTTTAGGTAGAGACTTGCGGTCTATTTTGCCGTTTGGGGTCAGAGGCATTTCCGACAAAACCACTAGGGGCGACGGCACCATATAGCCGGGCAGTTTGCGCCTCAGATGGCCGATTATTTGAGAGAGGGCGTCGCGTTCATCTTTCACCTGCTCTGTCAGCGTCACATATCCCACCAGTTGGCGCTCGCCGGGCGTGTCTTCCCTCACGACCGACGCCGCCTCTTTGACCAGATGGTGCTGCCTGATGGCGACCTCGATCTCTCCAAGCTCTATACGGAAGCCTCTCAATTTGACCTGATTATCATTGCGGCCGATAAATTCGATCTGGCCGTCCAAACGAAATCTTGCAGTGTCGCCTGTGCTGTATAAACGAGCACCAGGACGCGCTCCATAGGGGTCAGGTATGAACTTTTCTGCCGTCAGGCCCGGGCGATTCAGATAGCATCGCGCAAGAGCATCGCCGCCGATGAACAGGTTGCCTGTGATGCCTACGGGCACAGGCGCAAGATTTTCATCCAGCAAATACAATCGGTTATTTGCAACAGGCCGACCTATGGGAATCCGTGTCATAAGATCGACCGCGTCCGGGTCGACTGACGCTTCGAAGGTAGCGTTGGTGATTGCAGCCTCGGCCGGTCCATAAGCGTTGATGAACCTCGTCTGATGCCGACTCAGCCGCGACCATCTGGCCAGCTTTTTGGCCGATGGGCTTTCGGCTCCGACGACCAGCAGTCTTAGCGTCTCAGGCACGCTCCGTTCGGTATTCCAGAGTTCATCGACCATCTGATGCCAGTAGGGAGGCGGCATGTGCATCACCGAAACCTCCATCTTCTCGCAAAAATCGACCAATTCGAGCGGCCCAAGTCCTGTGGGATTTCGATGCATAATCAAGGCGGCCCCGCTCGTCAAAGCGGTGAATACTTCCTGAGCGAAAACGTCGAAACTTATAGAAACGAATTGCAGCATTCGGTCCCGTTCGTTCAACCCGTAAAGCTCGTTCATAGCGGAGATGTTGTTTACAAGCGCACGGTGAGTCACCATCACAGCCTTCGGACTCCCGGTCGAGCCTGACGTATAAACCACATAAACGCCATTTTCCGTGAGAGCCGCCGAATCGAGGTTGTGCGAATCCTGAGTCTCGAACATAGCCCTGTCTGAATCCAGGCAAACCACCTGTGCCCAGGACGAAGGCAGGTTGTCGAGCAACCCTTCCGTGGTTAAAAGTACCTGAATCTGGGCGTCTTCCATCATAAACGCCAGGCGATCTATAGGGAGCGAGGGCGCAAAGGGAACATATGTCGCGCCTGACTTTAGAACCCCCATCAGCGCTATGATAAGTTCCGGCGACCTGTCAAGACACAACCCCACACGAACTTCCGGCCCTACGCCTATCGAGCAAAGCTTATGCGCCACTCTGTTTGCTCTGGAATTTAGTTCCCCGTAGCTGAACGACTGGCCTTCGAATTCAATGGCGGTGGCATCGGGGAGTTTTTCGACCTGCCCTTCAAATAATTCGTGAATGCATTTGTCTGACGGGTGAAGGGCGGTTCGATCATTCCATCGGAAGAGAATCTGATCGCGCTCGGCCTGCGTCAGTATCTCAATGGAGGAGAGTTTTTGTCGGGGATCAGAGATTATCGATTCGAGCATCATTTGCAAATGGTCGGCGATGCGAGAGACCGTATCCTCATCGAATCTCCTGCTGTCATACAAAAGCCTTATGGCGAGATGGCTGCCGGGCGTTACAACGAGGCTCAGCGGGTAGTTCACCTCTTCTGCAAATTGCAGATTGCTCACTTCCAGGCCATCTTGATCGGGTTCGGCCTTATCCTTCACATCAAAGCCCGATGAGAAATCTATGGGATAATTCTCAAACACGAGGATCGTCTCAAATAATGGGGTGCCGCGCGGCACTTCACTCCAGCCTTGCACTTGCACCAGTGAACTGTACTCGTACTGACGAGACTCAGCCTGTCGTGCCTGAAGCTCCTTGAGCCAGGAGAGCACTGCCATATCGCGCGGCACCCATACACGCACCGGCAGAGTGTTTATGAAGAGACCGACCATCGATTCGACTTCGGGCAGGTCCGGGGGCCGACCCGAAACCACCGCGCCAAACACTATGTCATCCACTCGGCTGTAACGGTTCAACAGCAAGGCCCATATCCCCTGAATCACGGTATAAAGAGTCAACTGGTGCTTCTTGCCGAAAGAAACCAGTGCTTCCATCAACGATGACGGTAATCTCACATTAAGCTCGCGCCCCGAAAGCCGCTCGCGCGGCACCTCAACTCTTTTATCTATTCCGAGTGCGACCGGGGCGTTGAATCCCTTGAGCGTTGCCCGCCAGTAGTCTTCGGCCCGTGACGTGTTCTGCTCTCTCAACCAGGCGATGTATTCGCGATACTGACGCGGCGGCTTCAACTCGATATCCGTGCCTTTGGAGAAGCATTCGTAAAAGGTAAAAACCTCTCTCACAAGCAAGGGCCATGACCATCCGTCCAACAGTAGATGATGATAGGTCCAGATGAACTGATAATCGCTCTCATCGCAATGCACGAGCGCCAGCCGCATCAAGGGTGCCTCCGATAACTCGAAGCCGCGCCGTCTATCCTCTTCCAGGTAGGCCGCCAGTCTCGATTGTCGTTCAGATACCGAGAACTCACGCCAATCGAGTAGATCGAAGGGCACCTGCGCGCCTCTGTGAACGACCTGCACAGGTTCGTCTATGCCTTCCCAGACAAAAGCGGTTCTCAGGACCGCGTACCGCTCGACGACTCGATGCCAGGCGCGTTTGAAGGCCGAGAGGTTCAGGCCGCCGCGCAGGACGCAGAATCTCTGCTCGATGTAAGCCCCCGCGCCCGGAGAGTAGAGACTCTCGAAGAGCACTCCCTGTTGCATAGGTGAAAGCTGATAGAGGTCTTCAATCTCGTCGAAGCTCATTATAATTACCATCCTTACCGTTTGGTGATCTTGTTGATCAGGCTCTCAAGTTGCTGCGGACTGAGGTTTGTGAGGGGAGGGTTGCTGGCGGTGAAACTCTTCTGTTTCAAAGCCGGACGCTCATTTATGATAGAGCGAAGCGATATATTGAAACTCTGCATCACGCGCTCAATAGTCTCTCGGCGGAAGAGGCCCGCGCTGTATACCCAATCGAGTCGAAGCTGCCCTCCGAATATTGCCGCGTTCACTTCTATCAGGTGCGGCATGGCTCCGGCCGGGCTTCGGGAACGGCCAGCCGATTCGGAGGCAGGAGTAAACAGAGCCATCTCTTTGTCAGCCCCCCCGAACTGGCCGAGATAATTGAAACTCATCTGCGGCTTCGGCAGGCTGAGAAGCTTTTCCCTAACCTTCTCATCATCATTCAAGAGGCAAAGCAACCCGTAACCGATCCCATTATTCGGCACACGGCGCAGTTGCTCTTTGACCGCATCAAGTGCCTTCCACAAATCGGACTCCCCTGTGCAACGCAAGCGCAGTGGAAAGCGAGTGGTAAACCAGCCAACCGACCTCGACAAATCAAATCCTCTAAGAACGGGTTCCCGGCCATGTCCTTCTAGCTCGACCAATAAAGAGTCTTCACCCGTCCAGCCGGAAACCGCCTGCAGAAGCGAAGTCAGCAGCACATCATTGATTTGGGTCTTGTATATCCCGGGCACTTCGCGCAGCAAGGCTTCTGTCTCGTCAACGCTCAGAGACGACACAAGATTGCATGCCAGGTCGCGCGTGTTCGCGCCATTAAGGTAGTCAACTGGCAACTGTGACGGTTCCGAACCAATCTCGCCAAGCCAGTAATCGATCTCTTCTAAAACCTGGGAGGATTGCGCGTATTGTTTCAACGCTTCGGCCCATTGCTTGAAGGAAGCCGTCTTGGCTCCCAAATCTATCTCTTCCCCTCTACTTGCCTCTCTGTACCCTCTCTCTATATCTTCCAG
>JAKEHD010000210.1 GCA_022615215.1 Blastocatellia bacterium | reverse complement strand
TATTTGCGCGCTATAGAGAACCGGACGCTGGCAGTGCTTCCGATAGTAAACAAGAGCGATGCTGCTGATGCCGTATCTCTGAGCGGATTGCTGAGGGAAGATATAGTCAACAGGCTCTCCCGCCTGTCCAATCTACAGATCAAAGCGCCGACAGTTGTGCCCGATTATGAGAACCAGGAAGTCGCCCGGCAGAAAGTCGGGCGCGATTTCAATGTTGACGCATCGCTTTTTGGAACGCTTGCGCCACAGGGCGAACTCATCGTGCTCCAATTCGCGTTGGTAAATGCTGAGAACGGATCGCTGATATGGCAAGAGGAATACAGAATAAAACCCGCCGAGGCGCTTGCCTTGCAGCAAGATCTCTCCTATAAGATAACCTCCAAGCTGCAACTCTCATTGAGTGAAGACGAAAATCGGCTCCTGTCGGCTGGTCAGACTGAAAATGCCGAGGCTTACAAAATGTATATCCGCGGACGATACTTTTGGAGCAGGAGAAGAGATAAGAATAATATTCAAAAAGCGATTGACTTCTTCAATCAGGCGATAGAAGAGGATCCTGCATACGCGAAGGCATACGCCGGACTGGCAGACTGTTATATCCTGCGCAGCACGGTTGCTTACGGCGCATTGCCTATGGAGGAGGCGAGGTCAGGGGCGAGATATGCGGCAACGAAGGCCCTGGAGCTTGACCCGATGCTCTGCGAAGCGCACACCTCTATGGCGATGTATCAATTGAGGTATGAGTGGAACTGGCAGGAGGCCGAAAGAGAGTTTAAGCTGGCCATCAGTCTCAATCCTTCTTACGCCCCGGCATATTTCGGGTACTCGAATCTCCTGGCTTTGACCGGACGCTTGAATGAGGCCGTCGCAAAAAGCGAAACGGCCAAAAATCTGGACCCGTTTTCTCCTGCATCTGAAGCTTATCTGGGGCTTGCATTCTATAGAGCGGGACGCTACGACGAAGCGGTCGACCATATTAATGAAGCTCTCAGGCAGGAACCCGAACTCCCGGCCGCGTTGTATTTTCTGGGCTACATCTACCAGCAACAGGGGAGGTATAAAGAGTCGATCGATTCGCTTGAACGGGTTTATTCCAATAACAAGCTTCTTGCCGCCGCTCCGCTCGGCTATTCTTACGCAAAGATCGGGAGAAGGGATAAGGCGCAGGAGATGCTCGACGAATTGGAGAGGTTGTCGAAGCAAGAGATAGTTCCTCCCCAGGAGAAGGCTATAATCTACGTCGGCCTCGGTGATAAAGACCGAGCCTTTATCTTGTTACAGGAATCTTGTAAAGAGCGTTTCGCAACCTTTCCCTTCCTGTTGAACGAACCGATACTCAATGACATTCGTCCGGACCCAAGATTTGCGGACCTGCTCAGGCGCGCAAACCTTACGCAGTAATTGCCCGAAAATTCGCTTCGCTCAGGTCGAAAGTCCCAGGTCAAAAGTCCTCGAATCTTCGACTTGCCCGACCGGCTATAGAGATGCTCTGAGTCTACGAGCCATAGCCTGCGCCTCTGGCCGCTCCTGTGGGTCAGGGGCAAGCAGTTCCAAGATAATCTTGCCTACCTCGGAGGGCATGTTTCGTCTCAATTGCGACACAGGAGTCGGGCCGGAAACCGTCGGTAGTCTTCCGGTCAATAGAAAATAGAGAGTCGCTCCGAGGGCGTACATGTCTTCAGGAATTCTCGACTGCAAAGGGTATGTTTCCTGACATTCAGGCGGAGAGAATTCCATCGTGTTCCAGGCCAGCGGGTCAGGCCGACTGACAGGGCAGGCCCCCTCGAAATCGAGCGGTCTTAACTTTCCCTCTTTCGTCACGATGAGATTGGACGGCTTACAATCGCGCCAGACCCAGCCGGCCGCATGTATACGAGATATGATGAGTGACAGCTCGACTCCATAGCGGAGCACATGAGGGATAGTCAGCCGCCTCTGCCTCTTGCCTAACGATGACAGGAGGGTTTCACCTTCGATAAACTCCGTCACCACGTAGTAATTGCCTTCGACTTCAAAAGAAGAGTAGACACGCGGCACACCCAGGCCGACGGCCTGCAAGCGGCGGAGAACCAGTTCTTCATTTCTTACTCTCCAGTTGCCGTCGCGGCCGTCCCAGGTGATCTCACCTCCCTTGCGGCCCTCTTTCAGAATGCAAAGGCGCGGCGGACGGGCGCTCAGATCGATGGCCTGATAAACCCCTCCCTTGCCTCTCTGCCTCAGCGCCCGAAATACTCGGAAGGTCGTCTTGAGCGGGCTATCGACGGTTTTCGTTCTTCGCCGCGACTGCTTGTCGACGAATGGATCGGATACCCAATCGGGCATGGCCGTTCCATCCTCGCACAGGTCCGGGATCAAATCTCCCTCCGGATTTCGGATGGCGCGAGTGCTCGTGCCGTCAGGATTCTTTGTCTCTAAAGGCGCGAATCCGCCGTAGCGATAGTAGACAGAGCTTCCCGGTCGGAACTGCAGATCGAATGGCACGGTCGGAGCGGAGAGCCCGAATGTCAGTTTGTGCAATCGCCGCGCAAGCAGGACTGCCTCTTCATCACTCCTGGGGTAGACGGTTATGAATTTCCCGACTTGACTGTATCCGTGATGAAGCCCTGAGTTGATCCGGCTCAGGTCTTGAAGCGAGCGAGGCGCTTTAAAAAGAACTTCACCGGCCTGCAAAAACGGAGCGACCCGCCTCATGACTTCACAGGCCGTCAGCAGATTTGCCGAGATGTGAAGCTTCCAGCCTTGCTCCGGATCGTCAGCCGTTGATGCGCGGCTGAATCTCCAGGTGGAGTCTTTCGGCATTACAGGCAAATGATGCCTGCAAAGCTCCCGCCACAAACCACAAAGCGATTGAGCGGAGGCAATTGCATCACCGAATCCCGAATCAGGGCGATGTTCGATCGTGCGCTCGTCTGTGCTCATAAAGAGATAGCTCTTTGCCGGACGATATTCATGGCCCGAAGCTGAAAGGCCGCTCCGAGGCAATCTCGACACTCGGGAAAGACCCTGGGAGGTTCATCTTCGATCAATATCGAATATCAGGAGTATGGGTTTCAATCCGAGTTCTCGAATGGCTCGGGATCCAAATCCTGGTCGATAGTGTCATCCACCCCCTGACTGGTACGGGTGGTCGTATCGGTTCCGCAGGTCGCGTTAGCAACTATATAAGCGGCGTTGCGTTTCAACCAATCCTGTTCGCTATGGTCATCCTCAAACGTCAGCCGCGCCAGTTGATTAGGGGCATCGGGACCGACGATCAACAGCATGCAATCTTTCCATTCCGGGGATTTGCTGCCCGCCAGAATGGCTTTGATTGACTTTTGAGATAGCAGATCCCCAAAGCCCGGAACCGTTTCTACTTTACCGGGGATATCGGCCAACTTGTCTTTGATCGTCTTAGGTGTGCTCATAAGTCTTCTCCTTTCAAGTGAATTTCCAGAGACCGCACTTGCCGTCTGCGAAGTCCGGTCGTTTTATGAACCGAGTGGATTCACGACATTGGCAAAGGCGAGCAGGTCTGCCATGCCGAATTCGTTGCGTTCTTTCTGTCCCAGATCGGGCTTCCAATCGCGCTCCTTGAGAATGGAATACCGGCTCGCCCTTATGAGTTCGACGAACGTCTCGGCCACGATTCGGCTGCCGACCGGGCCGAGGCGTTTTCCGCCATGATATATCTGAGCTTCTTTCAGAATGTAATACCAGAGCGGCGTCTTTTTATGGAAGTCATGCTTTCTCAATACGCTCTGATGCGGCTCTTGCAATAACTCGCTCGGCGTGAGCGGCCCCAGGCCAAGCCTTTCTGCCACGTCTTGCCCGGATGGGAGTCCCAGGCGGCTGCCGCGAATCATATCCAGGACGGGCAGTGAACGAAACTCCGGCGTCGTTATGTGGGCAAGAAAGTGCTGAAAAATTTTCAGGGCGGGAGTAAGAGTAGTATCAATCTTTCTCGCCCTGTTGAATTTCGGATTATTGGCGATACCGTTAAAGCCCGTGAAGTCGAAGAAGCGCGTCCAATCGATAACCCATTCGCTCGGCAACGCCTTGCCGCTCACTCCTATGCTTCGGTCGGAGCCTGTAAAAGTAAAGAGGTCGAAAAGCTCGGCTATGCGTCTTCCTTGACTGCGGCGCGGCGACTGTTTTATGCGATTCCACTCGTAGGAATCGCGCAGCATGCTATGGCCGAAGCGGAAGGCTGCGGCTGAAAACTCGACCGGCATGAAGGGTACTTCCCCCGCCTCCGCCTTGAAATGCTCAGGCTCAGTTTCGAGCGATTCCTTTAATACTTCTTCTTCGATGATCTTTGGCAGGAAATCATTCAGAACGATCCATTGATAGTGCTGAACCACCTTCTTGCGAGCTTTTTCGAATAAAGTATGGTCGAAAGGGTGATCCTGTTTGAGATGCTCTACGACATTATTATGGAATCTTATGAACGCGACATGTACCGGCGCGAGAGCCAGGTTCTCATCGTTGCGAGGGTCGCCGATGATCGCCTCCGGATTGTCCGTCTTTCTAGGCAAATCATTTATATAGGTGCGGTTTGCTTCGCCATCACGCATCTTCGCCGTAAGTCCGACTTTCAGGTGGATGAGGTTAGGTTTATAGAGATGCTCATTCTCTTGAGGCAAGCCCGTTCCATAGAGGCTATCGAGTTCCAGAAAGGGCGTCCGCTTATTCTCGATTTTCTCGGCATCCATCGGGTTATCCGGTATAGCTCGGTTCGGGTCGAGCGTAGTATCGTGAGCGATGAACTGGGCCAGATACGTATACCCGGCCGGCAAGGTAGGATGTTCGCCGAGGTCCGGGCCATCGAGCATAGCGTTACCAAGTTCGATGAGGCTTTTATCATCGGGGCGAAACGGAGCGAGCTTCGGGTTTCGAAACATATAACCGAATCTATGTACGGGTTTTGTCTCGGAAGAAGGAGAGAGAGTCCTGACCACCTCATTTTCCAGCGATGACAAAGGACCGGATCCTTCCATTTCGCTTGAAGCGGAATGGAGATGCTCCCCTGCGATGAAATGATCTTTATTTTCGTGTTGGTTTTGCATAGACACGCTCCTTTGCACGCCTGCCGTGTTGATTTCCTGACCTGAGAGCCTGTGCGCCTGCGTCATCAAGTCGCCGGTGGCTTTGGCCGCTGAGACCTTACCTCCCGCGCCTCAGCATATTTCCATAGACTCTGCGGGCACACATCACCTCGCAAGCAGGATTATCGACATTTAGACTGTTTGGTTCTCCAACCTCTTAACGCACCAAACCGGCCCTAAACCTATCACCGAAGTTCGCATAAAGATTTCTTTCTACAAAGATTTCTTTCTATAAAGATTTCCTTCTTCGGTGAGCAGCTTTTCTTTAGGAGTGCGGCGGCGGAGCGATGCAGATAAGATTCTGCGCATGTGGAAAGGGTTTCAGCGCAGTATGGTTCTCGTGCTGGTTCCCTCGGCGTTCGGCAATTCAGGGTTGTTGCGTTCCGTAGCCGCGACGGACACGTTCCGAAACCCTTGTCAATCGCTTCATATCCGCATCCGCCGGGAAATCGCCCGCAGTCGTCACGATTGCAGGGCGTAACTTCGTGACGAGCGCACGAAGATTTCCATAGCTTCGTCGAGGATATCGTTTGTGACCTGCACGCCGATCTCGTAATCGCCTTGAGGCACGCGGTCGGCGCAATATTTTTCGTGCGCGGTCGCCGGAGCAGGTTTCAGCCATTCAAGCTTTTCGGCCAGTGTCGGGATGGGCATCGTGTCTCCTTGAAATGTTGCGGGCGGCTTACCGGCAGAGTTGGGTAATTATGCCCTTACATGATCCCCAACGTGAACAATACGCTGCCTTCGATCCTGGCGATGGTGTCGTTGCTCACTGTACCGAGTTTGTGCTGCAAGCGAGTTTTGTCTATCACGCGCAGTTGATGGCAAAGGGCCACAGAATCGCTCGCCAGTCCACCCTCCCCTTCTTCAACCGCTATGCAGGAAGGCAAAGAAGCGCGGCGCAGGTTGGTTGTGAATGGTATACCAAGCACAGTGGTGGTGAATTCGCTCACCGAATCATTTTGAAAGATGAGCACGGGCCTCGTGCCGGCCTGCTCCGAGCCTTGCGCTGGATCAAGGTTGGTCAGCCATACCTCACCGCGCTTGACAGTCATTGCCCATCCTCCTTCAGCAACGCCTCGTGATAATCTCCTATTCCTGCTTCTGCCAGTTCGAGATCCTCTTCGGCGAATTCTGCATACAGCGCGGCTAGCTGCCGCTCATCGAACGGTGTCACCGGTCTGATTCGGGAGCGATACTTAACAAACGAGAGGTAGTCAGCGACTTGCTTGAGTTGATCGTCATTCAACTCTTGAAGCTGCTGTATGATTTCTTCTCTAACGGACATGTCTTATCCTCCATCTATTGTCCGCGGCTATTCTATTGCGCGGCAAGGGCAGCTATGTGAAACGTTAAGCTACATCACTCTACCAAGCCATATTCGGTGTGTATTCACGACATTCAATTCCGCCATCAAGAGTGAAATTGGCGACAGTATTTGCACTGATGGTTTGTTCAGGCTTCCAGACACTCGGCTCACTTTGATTCCAGATGATCTGCGGAAATAATCTAAATGCCTCTATTGGCAATGCCTCTCCGATCCAGTTGTGCAAGACGAGACAATGCAAACGCTTCCCAGGATCCTGCCGATTTAAGGTATCGAACCAATCGCAAGAGATAACTGCTGACAAGTTCTGATGACGATAGTTGCCATCTTCATCAGGCAATAGTAGACCTCCAACAGGCACGCGATCACGCAAAACACTATTCGGAAACTGCTCCTCCAAGCTAACCTCATAAGCTGTCATACCAAAAAGCGATCTTTCCACATCGCTTGCGCTTAGGATTCTGTGGTCGCCAAGAAAGACGAAAGCCACAAGCGGTAATGCAGTAGGCCTATACTTTACAGCCTTCTTAGCAAGTTCATTTGCAATCTTATTCGCCCTGCTCTCGTCTGGTTTTGAGGTATCCCATGCTTCTCCTGTCCCATCGGCAAAATCCCTGAGAGTTTTCGATGGGCTATGTGTCAGGTAAACGTCGCCCAAAAATCGTTTTCCTTCTATTTCAAAACTGATGTCTGGTGTTAATCCGGTAACTGAGGGCTCAAATTCAGGTGAAAGTTCCAATCTTCGAAGTAATTCATGAACCACTAACTCATGAATTGTCGCCTCAACTTCGCTTCTAGCCCCAGCAAGTTTGTCAAAGATTCGTCGATGTTTCGACGCAGGTATATTTCCAAAACACATATGAAGAAATCCTAATGTTGAACGCGCAGCATTTTCGGTATCCTTAACGAGCCAAGAAACCCATTCGGACTTTGAAGCAGCCTTATTCAGAGCAATATCGAACATATAAACATCTCTCTTTTTTGGCCTAACCTGCCGCCGAACGCATAAGTGAACTCTTCCTGAAATGCCAGCAGCAAATCACGATAGGAAGCCGATGGCATGTCAGGAAGGTATATTTCGACTCTTGCCCGTTCGAGCAGTGGCAAGGAATCGCTCCTTACGTTTAGAGAATTCTTTCATGCGCTTTAAGGCTTCCTTTTCCGATACCACTGCACGCGGCGGGCGTTCGACTTTGATCTCTTCGACCTCTTTCAATTTCTTCATACCGCCTCCGCAAGCATTTTTACTGTATCTGAAGGCTATGTCAACGCAACCGCCTTATCACTTTTCCAGTATGCCAGGTCCGCGTTCGTCAATCGAAGAGCGCATCGCCGGCGGCACGGCAACGGTCGTGTATTCTCCCTCAAGTATGGCGGGACCGTCCACGACATTTCCGGGGCATAATGATTCATAAGCGAAGATCGGCTCTTCGATAGTTTCCGGGAAATCGGGGTTCGTGCCACTAAATATTGCAGGTGACAGGCTTTTGCGATCTATATATGGCCTGCCTCCCCGGAAAGTATCAGAGAATCGATTTCATCCTCGTGCAATCACACGGTCCCGCGTGCGAAACCTGAGCAGCGGGACACATTCGCGCTCCAGACTCGTGTAGACGAGTTCGCCCGCGACGCCCGTCTCGATGGGAAGAGTCTCGCCGCTATCGGGATCGATGATCTCTACGAAGACATACTCCTGCCCGTTGAAGTGCATGCCCGATTGGTCCGGGCATTCGGCGAAGATGATGGGCACCATGTCTGCGTTCCCCAACCCTTCGGTCACTCGCGCCCCCCATTCTTCGGTCATCTTGGCGCGCACGGCCGGAATCCCCGCGCCAGGTTCTGCGCCGCAGGCTATTTTTTCGAGGCCCAGTTCGCGCGGGTCCATCCCGGCCTCGCGGCGCACCCAATCGGCCAGATACATCGCATAAGAAGGAGTGCTGTGCAAGACGTTGGCCTTGAGCGCCTGGGCGATGAGCACGAGTTTTTCCGAAGCGCCCGTGCCTACGGGAACGAACGTAGCGCCAAGCCATTCGATAGCATCCTTTGCGGGCAACCCGCCCGCAAACATAGTGAGACTCGCCCCTTGAATGACGATATCGGATTGCCTTATCCCCTGTGTGTATACTGCGCGCGGGGCAAAATGAAAATTTTTCCAGAGAGGAACGCTTATGTGGAGTGCGCCGCCCTTTTTCTTTCTTCAGAGATTTCTTTCTTCTT
>JAKEHD010000209.1 GCA_022615215.1 Blastocatellia bacterium | reverse complement strand
ATAGACAAGCTTGACCCGCTCATCCTGGGTATGCACTTCTCTAGGTGTGAATTCGGCGCGGGAAGCGATATAGCGCACAGTAGCGGCAAACGGCCTCTCGGGAAAAGTGTCGACATATACGCGCGCAGGCAATCCAAGCCGCAATTTGCCGATCATGGTTTCGGGCACGTAGACTTCGAGATAGAGACGGTCCAGGTCTATAAGTTCGAATATAGGCGAACCGGGGGATACCACTTCTCCAACATCCCGCGCCCGTGTTGCTATGACACCTCCAGCAGAGGCCGAGATCGTCAAATCTGTGCGCACGCTTTTTGCCTCGGCCAGCACCGCTTCAGCCTGAGACAATCCGGCATCTGCCCTTTCGACCGCCGACAATGCCTGCTTCCGTTCAGCTTCAAGCGCGACCATCTCTTCTTCACTGGCCGTGATGCGATCTACTCCCAATCGCGCACGGTTGAGTATCGCTTGCGCCTGAGCCAGGGCCGCCCTGGCGGATTCGAGTTCTCCAACCGATAAGGTCCATGCAGAATCGGCTTGCTCGCCTCTCTGTTTCCCCACTGAGCCCCTTTCCGCAAGGGCGCGAAATCGCTCGGCATCGCGACGCGCCTGCCGCTCCGCCGCTTCGGCTTTAGAGACTGCTGCGCGGGCGCGAGCGACATCTGCCTCAGCAGTCTCCACAGTGAGAGGGATTTCCTTTTTCAATGTCGCCAGCACCGTCCGCGCCGCGTTCAACCTGGCATCCACAGCCGCTACCGCCTGTCTCGCCTGAATGACCTGTATCTGCATCTGGGTCACCTGGGCTTGCGCCTGTTCTTCTCTGGTCCGAGTCTGCGCGTCGTCCATCTGGACCAGAACCTGTCCCGCCGTTACCTTGTCCCCTTCCCGCGCAGAGAGCGTCTGGATTCGCCCGGCGAACTTCCTTGCGACGGTCACACGGTTGCCCTCGATGCGCCCATTGGCCTGGATCAAACCTTCGGGCAAAGCTTCATTCCGACCCCAAAGGCTGAAAGCAAAGTAGCCGCCGGCGACAATAAATATCAGCAGGGAGGCGAGAAAGATGCGTTTGCTTAAAGCTCTCATATTTACCCCCATTACATATCACCCACTGCTCGGCGCAGCAGCAGGCCGGCCAATGCGGCATCATAGACCGCGCTGGCATAGTTGCTGTAACTCCGTGCGCGCAGAGTTTCCGCATCCAGTACCTCCGAATTAGTGCCCACGCCGGAGGCGTAGCGGTCTTTCGCCACTTTGAGGTTCTCTTGCGACTGTAGGAGGGCCTCGCTGGCTACCTTGATGCGTTCCCGCGTCTCCCGGGTTTCAAGCCATGCCTGTCGCACCTGTAAGGCTATGTTTGTTTCCAGGTCTGCGCGCACATCAAGCAGAGCCTGAGCTTCCTGAGAGATCGATTCGGCTTTGCGACGGGCCACGCCGCCGTCGAATATATTCCATCTGACGCCCACGCTGACCGACCACACGTTCTGATGAACCAGAAATCTGTTTTGCAAAAAGGTGTAAGCGCCGCTTACGAAGACCTGCGGCCTTGTGGCGGCGCGTTCGCTCGCCGCCTGGTGAGACAGAGCTTGTGATTGTTGAGCGATCCCTTTGAGTTCCGGCCGCTGCGCGAGTGCCTTCGCGGTCAAGGCGTCGATCTCTTCCCTGTCTTCCGTAACCTGCAAATCTGCTAACTCCACCGTCTGAGTCAAGGGACGGCCGAGCAAGCGATTGTATGCGGCGCGGGCGATGTCTAGCCCGTTCTTCGCCTGAATGGTTAGCTGGCGGGCATCTGCCAGCGCGACTTGAGCGGCGAGCAGGTCGTTTTTTGCGACCACTCCTTGCTCAAACAAATTGGCCGCGTCCGCAGCGTGAGCAGCGAGACCGGCAGCGTGGCTTTCGGCCACTTCGACTATTCGGGCCGCGCGCAGCACAGCCACATAAGCCTCAGCCACCATCATTTTCAGGTCCGACCTTGCACGCTCCTCATTTTCGCGCGCGGCATCGAGCGACGATCTGGCTGCCTCGATCCCCCGGTTGATGCGCCCGCCCGTGTAAAGCGGAACCATGACCTGCGTTGTGGAAGCGAAGAAATTATCCTCCGAAAAAGGTATTTGATTAGGCAGCGGAATCGGCAACTGACCGTTCGGCACATCCAGGGTCGTAATCAATGGATTGTTCAGGATGATGTATCCGCTCTCGGTCGTAAGGAGGGGCAGCCGCGCGCCTCGGGCAGCGAGCAGGATTTGCCGGGCCGATTCGGTCGTTCTACGGGCCGCCCGCAAGCTGCGATCAACTTTCAGGGCGATATTCCATGCATCTTCCAGTGTTTCTTTATGGATGCCGGTCTGCGCTTGCGCCGGTGAAAGAATCAATGATATCAAAAGAAACGATGAAAGAATCGAGCGAATGCGATAGCAAGGATTCATTGTCAAGACCTTCTCCTTATGGCGGCCCGTAGCCGGATTCATCTTGAAAGTGGAGAGGGCTTCATTTTGAAACCCTCTCCGGTTCGCTTCGCCATCATTGATGATGCTTGGAATGGTCGTCGCCGGGCTTTTTCATCTCCATCGTCCCTTTCATCATGGGGCACTCGGACATAGAGTCTTTGCCCATCTTCATGTGCTCCATCATGTGTTCCGTCATGCGCATGTGCATGCCTTGCATCTTTTCATGCATGGCACGGCGCTGTTCGACCATCTTGCTGATTACGGCAGCCATTGCATCTACCTTCTTGTTTTCCGGCGCGTTATTCATCTCGGCGACCAGCTTGTCGAGTTCATCATGCATGGCCTTCATCTCGGCCTGCATCTTCCGGCTCTGTTCCATCATGGCCTGACATCTCTCCATCATCTTGCCGCCCATCATGGGCTGCTTTTTCTGTTCTTGAGAAGCGGGTGTTTTCTGATCGCTGCCGTGTTGATGGCCTTGCGCGAAGGCCGCTGCCATCGACAACGCCCCGATTATTGCAATAGATAAAACTCTTACGGATTTCATTTCCATACCTCCTTTGTGTGAAGACAAGGCTCCAAACCTTGTCGGGTTTATTTCCTATTTAAAGCCCTATGCGATCCAAAAATGCCCTGCTGCATTCGGCAAAGAGTCATCATCTGGAAAGAGTGAAGGCGGGCAACCCGGACGCCCCCGGCCAGGAATCCTTTCACCCTTCCGGCAAGGGCATGAGCGAGCGCGTGCGTGAGATTGCGGCGAGAGCCGTTTTAGATCAACAAGCAAGAGAACGCCAAATAAAGCGGGCGAGAGCAAGTACGATCGCTAACGTCGGAGAATGCCAAAGCAACGGGCTTTTCGATCTCAATTCGCAGAGGAATATCCGGAGTCGCATATGACTGCTGCGATGAGACCACAACAATCGCACGCCCGTCCTGCGGCATATCCCGGCAGCACAAAGAATACTGCGTCGGCCCGCTGCTTCGAAGGATGTCTACCACAACCGCCCTTTCGGCTTTTGCAGTCAGCGGGAGAGCATTCGGTTCTTCGTTATGATCAGCGAGAGCGCAGTGTTGCTCACAATGGCCGGAACCGGCCTGATGCTGACTCTGATACTCACACGGGCAGGCGATAACGCCCCAGGTTTGCTGAATGGAAAACAGCGAAAACACCAGGGCCAGAGCCAGCTTCCCTGCGCTGGCTTTGCTCATCGAATATGGCCTGGTGCTAATGTTTTTCATATTGCCTCTGTCGCCCAAGTTCTCAATCGAAAAGGACTATTCGTTCAGCCCTGCTCCGGCTTCACAACAACCGTCTAGCGTGACACTGCGCCTGGTGTATTATTCACGCAATTAGCGTTCCTGATATCAGGGATAATGACATCCCGTCTATGGACACGGGAATTTCGCGGCGGAAAACAGCATTGGTTATGAACGATTTACAGCCAATCCTGTAATTTACGCCTCGCCCTGATAGCTCCTGCCTTGCATCTGCAACACGCATCGATCTTTGTGGGAAAACCGGCAGCGGGCTGCGTAGATTTCCCCACGCGATGAAATCTGGATAGATAGTAATGGCAGACCTGTGTGTCTACCCAATCAAGGCGCACATACAAAAGGAAGACTTTTTTCCTCAAGATGCGCCCCCTCGCAAAAACATTTCTTCGAAATCCATAGCTGCTACTCTGAGGCTATTCACTCGACCTATTTTGACGATTGAGCGGGTCTGGGGCACGGATGTGAGTAGTGTATATGAGCGATCTTCCACTCACCTCCGACCTTCTTCCAGACCATAGTTTCATTGCCCGTAGCTGTGATGTCTCGCCCACGGAACTTGCCCTGAATCTTATACTGCCGAGTAACCAGCGCAAGGTCCGCGCCCGGCGTGATGCGCACGTCTGAAAACTCAGCCTTCATGTCCTCAAACTCAAGAATTTCCGGCTTGAGATGTTTTTCAAATACATCCGCCAGCCCGTCATTGCGCACGCTGTGTTCATACAGCAACACGTCATCGGCCAGAAGCCCTCTGATTGTAGCGACATCTTTGCTGCGAAATGCCTGGTTATACTTTTCGACCGCGGCAGCCACGCTCGATTCCTGCGCAGGGGTCGTCAGTGCCGATACGGTCAAAGCGAAGAGAAAAAGTCGAGCCGCAATTTTCATCGTTTGGTCCTCCTTTTTGACGTTGTCGGATGAATGAGGAGGCAGCGCGAAGCGCGTTACTTCCCCCTCTCACGAATTAATAGGCCGATACCCAACAAGCTCGAAACCAGAACTATGCTCCACATTGCAATCGTCTCAACAACACTTCTTGATCTCTGTATCTCCATCGGCTCTGCCCTGGCATGTTCCATTCCGGCCATTTCCCCTTCCCCGTGTCCCGATTGCTCTGCCCGATGTTCCGAACCGCCTTTCGTCGTCTCGTCTTTTTGCGGGTCCGTTTCTTGTGCGACCGCTGCCTCGATCACCAGCCTGGCGGTCGCCTTCTTGTTCCCTGAGGAAGCAATAACCGTATAGGTTCCGGGCTGAACATCGCCGGAGAGTGTGACCTGTTTTTCAAACTGTCCGTGCTCATCTCCTTGCGCTTCGCCCAGAGGATAATCTCGCGCAACCCCCTGCATAATGATCTTGATTTCGGACCCGCTCCCGATTCCTTTGCCTGTCAGGGTGATCGTCTCGCCGGGCGTCGCCGCCTTTTTATCTATCTTTAAAGAAGTCGTATGGGCATACGCCCAACTGCCAGCCGACAAAATTATCAGGAGAGAGGTTGATCGAGTTATGCGTTTCATGTTTTCCCCTTTCTATTCGAACTCACATCAGATGCTGTTGCGCCGGTGCAAACCAGGCATAAGTGGCCAACACCAGCAGCAACAGGATGATTGCGAATCCAAACGCCAGTATGCCCTTTCGGTCTCGCGGCAGCGTCGACTGCTTCCGGTCCAGCAGCGGAGGCAGAAAGAACAACAGGTAAATCAATGGAGGTCCGAAGACCAAAGCTTTCGTCCCAAACCAGTTTTCCAGAGCATATATCCACAGAAAGAAGAACGGGGGCTTGGTCACTTCCACTCCCTCAACGGCCGGGTGTCCGAGATCAGTCGGCCAGACCAGGGAAAGCAATCCCACTACTGCCAGGAAGAGAAACCCGTGAGCTAACATCCTGCGGAAGTGCTTCAGGAAAGTGCTGCCGCCTTCTTCCTCGCCGGGGTGTGTGTGTATGTCCAGGAAGCGGATCAGATACAGGTGCACGCCCAAAAGGGCGAACAGAAGCACGGGAAGGATGCTGATGTGAAGGGCATAAAGCCTTGATATGATTTCAACGCTCGGCGTAAATTCGGGCGTGAAGATAGCGCCGAAGAAGCCCGCGCCTCTAGCGCCTGCGATGTAATGCGCCATCGCTTCGTGCCCCGCCTGATCGTATGGGAGCACCGTCCCTGTGAAGTAGAGCAAAAAGATCATGCCGAGCATCAGCACTCCGGCCCACCAGGTAAACTCGCGCGGCTTCCGATAGCTCCCCCTCCAGAAAACCCACAGCAAGTGTAATGTGACGGTGATGAGAATCAGGTCGGCGCACCACCGGTGAATGCTGCGAATGAAGTCACCCAATGGCACCCGCGTGATGATGTATAAAACGCTCTGGTGGGCGCTGGCCGGGTCCGAGTTATAGAACTGGGCGAGGTATATGCCTGTAAGAATCTGAACGATGATTCCAAGCAAGGTGATCGATCCTAAGAAGTAAGGCAATCTGTCGGCCACCCCTGGAATCTCATACTCCATGCCTTCGCGCACTGCGAAACGTTTGCGGAGTTCCATAACCACTCCTTTCAAAATTCTCAAATCCGGTCGGCGACCGTGAGAGCAGCGCGTGATGCTTTCAGCCGTCCGTGGTCCGTGGTCCGTCGTCCGTTGCTCTTTAATCAAGACATCGCGCTACCGCAACAACGGACAACGGACAAAGGACAAAGGACTAATCACGCATCATTCTTATTCGTCAGGGTGCTTGTGAGCCGGCGGCGCTTTCGGCTTTTCGGTTCGGCCCTCTTTCACCATCGCCATCACTTTGTCGTACATATCGGGCGGCAACACCCGCAACAGAGTCATCATGCCCATCATGGAGCCCGTCCAGCCCGGAGCCAGTCCGTAGGTCTCAGGCTTTGCCACTTCTTCATCCATCGTCATCCACATATCCTGCGGATACCCCGGCACTCGTTTGTTTCCTCCCTGCATAGGCACTAACGCCATTCCGCACTTGGGGCAGGTGCCCGGCTTGTCTGAACGCACGTCGGGGTGCATGGGGCAGACATAACCCGTTTGCTCCTGTGCGGGATTGCTCTGATGCTGGTGCTGAGTTGCTCCTGATCGCCCTACGAGATTTGAAGTCTCTCTTTCCCGCGAAGTCATTCCCATGCCGCGCCCTAATCCCGGACCCATCTCTTCCGACAGGGCATTGCCTTTCTTGACCATCCCCATGCCTTCTTCCATTCCCATCCCCGTATGCATGCCGTGGCCGAGGTGGGCCATTGGGCCTACCATGGAAACCATCTGATTCATCATGTGATGAGGGAGATGGCAGTGGATCATCCAGTCGCCCGCATATTGGGCCACGAGTTCTACATCGCGGGCCTGGGCCACTCCCACTATCACTGTGTTGCCCGGATAGCGGGCCGATTCGGGAACGCGTCCCCCTTCGGTCCCTGTGACCTGAAACTGATGGCCGTGCAGGTGCATTGGATGGTGGTCCATGCCCATATTCACAAAACGCAATCGCACGCGCTCGCCCTGCTTGACTATCAGAGGAGTCGTCGCAGGGCCGGCCTTGCCGTTCAACGTCAGCCAGTTGAATTCCATCGAGAGAGTGTTCGGAATTGTGTTGTTAGGCAGGATGGCCCACTCCTGCAAGATCAATCCGAAATCCTTGTCCACGTGCGGTGTGTAAGGCTTCCGGGGATGGATGATGAAAAAACCTATCATCCCCATCATCTCCTGCATAGGCATGTGCGAATGATAGAAGAACGTTCCGTGCTGGTGCAGGGTGAATTCGTAAGTGAATATCCCGCCCGGCTCTACAAGCGGCTGGCTGATGGCAGGCACCCCGTCCATCTCTATAGGCACTTCCAGCCCGTGCCAGTGAACAGTCGTCACCTCCGGCAGTTTGTTGTGAAAAATAATACGGACCCGGTCTCCCTCGTTCACCTCTATGGTGGGACCGGGAATGCTGCCGTTGTAGCCCCATGCGTCAACTATACGAGCAGATCCCCAGGACGCAGCGGGAAGGAATTCTCGCCTGACAGGCTCGGCAGTAAGGTGAAAGACCTTCACGCCGCTATCCATCGTGTAGGGCAACTTATCGATGTCAGGTGTCTGCACAGGTACAAAGCTGCCTGCGCCAGTGGGCGTAACCATCGCCCGTTTATCATCCTTTTGGCCGTGTTGTGTATGATCGTGCTGGGCCGCTGCTTGTTTACTGGTCAAGAGACCGGCCCCGAGAAGAGTTGCGCCCCTCAAAAAATTGCGTCTGCTTCCTTTCATAACATTGCTCCTTTAAATGTTGTATCGCATGTTCGCTTCCGCGAGTCATCAATGATCTCTTTCCGCCAATGGGCCGCGTTCGCCTGACGGCGTCTCGCCGGTCCTGGATTCAGACCCTGGCATATTCGGCGCATCCAGGCCGCCGGTCAACAAGTAGCCCTGTATTCGAATAGCGTTCTGCCAGAGGTCCGCGAGCGCATTCACATAACCTTCGCGAACCTGTGAATGAGTCCTCTGCGCGATCAGCACCTGTGGATAAGCTGCGGCCATCTGTTGAAAGCTCGCCAGGTATAGGTCATAAGCCCTCTTGGCGCGAGGCAAAATGGTTTGCTGGTAACGCTCCACCGCGCGATAAGAGTTCAGATAGCTTCTGAAGACTGAAGAGAGCCGCGCGCGCAGGGCCAGTTCCAGTCGCTGTACTTCGCGTTCGGCGATGCTGAGTTCGGCCTCAGCCGCCGCAATGCCGCCCTGATTGCGATTGAACAGCGGCACACGGATCCCCGCCTCGATGAAGCCCTCCGGTCCTGTCTTCCTGCCTGTGTTCCCCAGTTCTTCTGTGCTGTAACCGAACCCGCCGCGCAAGATCAAATCCGGCGTGCGTTCGGCTTTGGCGCGCTCTACGGTCGCGCGCGCGCGTTCGACACTTGCGCGCGCGCTTTTGATTTCAGGGCTTTCGCGCAGCAGCTTATCCAGCACCGTCGCCTGATCAAACGCGGGGATGTTCGCTTCTATATTCCCGGCCAGAGGGGTCGGCTTGAGCGCCGGGTCTCCAACTACCGCAGCCAGCATTTGCCAGACTTGTTCTCTATCGTTCTCTGCGTTCATGAAGGCGAGCTCGGCCTGTTGCGCTTCGACCTCGGCTTCGAGGAGGTCGGGCCGGTCGGCCTGGCCTATGTTGAACAACTCCTCGGATATGCTCGCGGCTTCGCTGGCTATTTTTGCGAGTTGCCCGCGCAACTCCACTCGCTCCTGCGCGGCAAGGGCTTCGTAGTAGAGCATCTGCACTGTATTGTGTACGCGCTGTTTCTGGGCTTCCGACTCGGAGACGGCCTGTACGCGCTCGTGCTCGAATATGCGGCGGCTTTTCTTGAGCTTCCCGCCGAGGGGGATAGTCTGCTCTATAAAGAAGAAGTGCTCGCTTTTATCTGAGAAGGCGCGGGTGCTCAGTTCTTCGCCCTGATAGCCCATGACAGGGTTGGGATAGAGTCCCGCCTGTTTCTTTCTCCCCTCGGCGGCGCGGATTGCGGATTCTGCCTGAGCGAGGGTCGGATTGTTTTGGAGGGCCATGCGTTCAAGCTCCGCCAGTGTGAGTGCGGGACCGGAGGGAGAATGCCGGGCTTGATTGCCCGGCATCCTGTGGTTCGCGTGCCCATCGGCAGAGGCATGTTGTGTAGGTGATGAATCTTGCCGCTGAACAGGTTGTGCCGATTGTTGTTCGATCTGCGGCGCTTCATGCTTCTGCTCGGTCGGCATTGCCTGAGGCTTGCCCCCCTGCTCTTTATAAATCTCGACCTTTGCAGGCGATTCGGCCTCGTCGTGATCATGCTCTGAGTAAGGATGCTTGTGATCGTGGTCAGTGCCCTTCTTGCCATGCTTGTGCCGCGCGTCGGCCGGTATGGCGTCTTCGAGTTTCTTCTTTTCCTCGGGCGTAAGCGTCGGCAGCTTTCTGAGGAACAGGATGGTCTGCCATATCTCGGCAGGCTTATGTGTTTTCCCGAAAGCAGGCATCGCCGTGCCCGCGACGCCTCTGGAAATTATTCGGAACCACTCGGCATCCGACTTCGACTGCACATCGCTGGAGGTGAGGTCTTTCGCGCCAACGGTCTTGCCCATCTCGGTATCGGCCTTGCCCATCTCGCCGTGACATTTGGCGCAATGCGCGGCGAAGTGATCCAAGCCCAGTGCTATGTTTTTCTCGATTGGTCGAAGCGGATTCTTGGTTTGCGGAAGCGTTCCGGCTTGGCCTGTGCGCTCCGACAGATAGCCGACGATCAGGAATGCGATGAAAAGAGTCGCGACCGCTGTTTTGAAGATGGCGCTCGAAGTTTTAAGCCACGCCGCGCGCGGCTTCTCGTCTTTCATAAGTTATCCCCCTTTTAGTCTGGCGGTAATCGATAAACGCATGTCGGCATGAGAGCAAACTTCGGCCCTCATGCTGTTTCCAGACGAAAAGGAGGGATTAAATTCTGAGTATGGAAACCGATGCGCCTTTTGGCGGCGACCTGTCGTGCGCGCGCGCTTGAGCGTCGGTGGCAAGATTAAAAGGTGAGATATTGAGTATCGACGGAACGCCGGTAACTACCTGCGGCGTGTGCCGATGTAAAAGGGTGATTGTACTTTTGGTGGAAAAAGTCGTCGTCGGATCAGTATGCACCGCACAATCATGCGAGCGGTTCTGCTCTTGTGGTGTCGGCGTGGTCACGCCTTGCCCGTGATGACTCGCCGCTTCGCCTGCGTGTCGCCTGGCCTTATTATGCTGGCTGCACTCTGTAACCTCTGATGACTCAAACGGCGAACAGCCGTAGAAGGAACATACAGTGCTGCACAATTGCGAATACACGAGTCCCACGCTTAGAGCGACCGATACAATGGCGACCAGTGAATATCTCGCAATTCGCATGACGGTAGAATTGTAGCGACGGGTTCGATAAAAACGCAAACTAAATACCCGCCCTCAGCTTGCGGTGACTGAAAGTCGCGCTCATTCGCGGCCGGAGAGTTTCCCTACGGCCGTCCTGACCTTAGAAGGTTTGCCGGACTCGGTCCACGCAAAGACTACTTCATTTCCGGCCCGCACCATACGGGGAAACCCTGCGGCTCGCGCCGCGCTCGTATTGCCTACTGTGATCGATTGATCGCGCATGCCGTCTGCCTTGACCCTGCGAGCGCGTATCTCTCCGCCCTTCGCCGTGCGCTCAAGCCATACCACGAGCGCCGAGCCATCCGTTAGCATGATGACCTGCACCCTTCCCATAGGGTTGCCGTCATCCACTTGAACTGGCTGACCGAAGTTCGCTCCCGCATCGTCTGAGAAAGCCACATTGACGCGGGGCTTGTCACCCTGAGCGGTGAACCATGCGACTGCGACTTTGCGGCCGTCTGCGGCTACGGATGGGCCGTTCACAGGGCATCCGTTTATCTCCCAGCCGTCGGCGTGAATAGTCTTAGGCTCGGTCCATCTCCCTTTGTGATAGCGGATGACGGAAATATCGCGGACCTCTTTTTCCGAACGGTCACGGTAAACCACTATTGCGCCATCGGAGGTGATCGCAGCCGAAGTCTGACAGCACTCGCACACGCGCCCGTCGAGCACCGCTTCATCCGAGAGCTGCCCTTTCGAGTCAATCGCGGCAAAGCGCAATGTCATCTCGGCAGACGACGCGCCGTGTCCGCCTGCGCCGTGCTCCTTCGAAGCGAAGTTGCGGCCATCAAGCCACACCGCGCCCGCGCGACCTCCTTTCCATTCGATAAAAGAGACGAAGCCATGTTCGGTCTGAGTGCCGTCGCGATGAGGCACCATCGGCTTACTCCAAGACCGGCCGCCATCGGTCGAACGCGAGATGTTTACGTCGTAAGCGTAAGTGCCTGTGCCGCTTTTTGCGAGCCAGTGCGCGACCATCATCCCATCGGGCAGGACGATGAGGGAAGGGAAGTCGGCCCAGTTGACGAACCAGTTCGCACCCTCGGCTATAGTGCGGGGTTCGGACCAATTATCTCCGTTGCGCACGGCAAATCGGAGCGCGTGTCCTTTCTCGCCTGCGGGTTCTATCCAGCTTAAAAAGACCCGGCCATCAGCAGCCGCGTAAAGGTTCGGCTCGCCGCTGCCGGGCGCTGCCGGAGAAGCGACCTCACGCATAGTCAAAGAGCCTTCGGACTGGCTTTGGCCTTGAGCATCGAAAGCCAAAATCGCGAGAAAAGATAGTAACATACCTATCGAATATTTTTTCAACATCAGATTACCCTTTCACTCTGCTCAGTATATATTGTTTTAGTCGGAGTGATTATATACCGAGCGGGCTGTTTTTTACGAATGCCCGAGCAGGAATCCTTCAACCTTCGTCAATGAATCTTTTCTGCAAAAACCTTTAATACGGCTGAAGATTTCGTTACTATTACGGGTGTTACACCGGGATGTGGATCAAGGCTGCTGAAAAACAACCCCGTAGAGGCAACTTGGCAGTAGTTGAAAACCAATCCAAATCATGGTGTGATCTCCGAATAAAAGCCTCGCCTCGAAATGCGAGGAGTGGTTACGATCGAGGAGAAACCAAAATGTTATGCGCACATTGCGGAAGTCAGATACCCGGCACCAGCCGCTTCTGCACTCGTTGCGGAACCAGAGTGATCGAGGACGCGCACGCGCGCAACTCTGAAGCCGACGCAAAGACTCAGCTCTCTGATGAGACGATGCGCAGGGGCGGCAACGGCGACCCCCTCATCGGGCGCGCTTTTGAAGATAAGTATCGCATCGAATCCAGGCTCGGCACGGGCGGTATGGGAACGGTCTATTCAGCCACGCGCCTGCTGATAGGCGATTCGGTGGCCATCAAGGTGCTGCACCCGGAATTGGTGGCCGATTCGCAGGCGGTCGAGCGATTCCGCCGCGAAGCCCAGGCCGCCGCGCGACTCAAACACTCGAACGCAGTGGCTATATATGATTTCGGCACTTCCAGGGATGGGAAAGTCTACATAATCATGGAAATGGTCGAGGGGGAAAGCCTGCGCAATATCATCCAAAGGCGCGCGCCGTTAGATCAGTCATTGGCGGCAGAAATCATCTCCCAGGTGTGCGCTGCGCTTGACGAAGCGCACCGTCACGACATCGTCCATCGCGATATAAAACCCGACAACATCGTTGTGACCGAAACGACGAGAGGCTTGCGCGTCAAGGTGCTTGATTTCGGAATCGCCAAGTTGCTCGATCTGTCGACCACGACCGGCGTACTGACACAGACCGGAGTGGCGGTCGGCACGCCTTACTATATGTCGCCAGAGCAGTGCATGGGCGAAGAGCTTGATGGCAGATCGGACATCTACAGCATTGGCATCGTATTGTACGAGATGTTGAGCGGAGTTGTGCCGTTCAACTCGCCGACCCCGACAGCCGTCATCGTTCAGCAAGTAACTCAGCCGCCCCCGCCGCTGCACGCTATTAACGTTGATATACTGCGCGCGGGGCAAAATGAAAATTTTTCCAGAGAGGAACGCTTATGTGGAGTGCGCCGCCCTTTTTCTTTCTT
>JAKEHD010000208.1 GCA_022615215.1 Blastocatellia bacterium | reverse complement strand
CATGCAGGCTAGAAGCCTGCGGCCCTTAATGCGTCCGCCGCGGCGGACGCGCTCCATTATGCAGGCAAGATGCCTGCGCTCCCAGGAAAGGCTCTTCTCTCTGTCAGCCTACTTTGCAACAGCCCTGGCGCGCAAGGGCGCTTGCTTGACCCTGATGGGTGTGGGTGCTAGACTCTGAGGTGTCTCGGGGGTGCCAGGTTTCGACGGGGGTTCTCTGAGGCGTTGGATGCATACCGCGGCCCATGCACCGCGTTATCAAGCTTGGAAAACACAATCGCGAATAGCGAACTAGCACTGGCGGCCTAAGCTCGCCACGTCTCCCCCGGCATCGCCTGTGTGCCGGGTGCGGGGCGTAACTTTAGCAGGCTGCCCTTTAGGTTCCGTGCTCAGGGGACTTGAGGGAAAGACAATCTGGGCTAGCCTGCTGCGATGCTTAGTTGTTTCCACTGTCGCGGCGGGCGAATCAAAAAGGAAGCAACTATGTATGTAGATTCTGGCGCTGACGGCTCTCGGACATCGGTTCAATTCCGATCACCTCCACTCTATATTGTGATTATATGAAAAAGCACTAACATGGGCGGGCGGTTTGCTTGATGATGAGGCAAATCGCTCGCCCATCAGTCCATTCAGGGAAGAGAGCGACTTATGATCGACCCCGGCAATATGGAAGCCGCCGCAATCAGATTGGCCGAGCTATCGCGCGAGATAGACGACCTTGAGCGTGGCCGCGCAAGTTTGCTTGAGCGGCTGAACCGCGCGCGAGAAGTATTACAGACGGCCGGTCAGCGCACCGCTCGGATGCGCGCATCCGTAGGCCTTTTGTGCGAGCACATGCAAAATGTCTCTATAGCCCTGATCGAGTTGCGCGCCATAGAAGAAGAGATGAACGAAATCGGAATGACTCTCACCGAAAACGGCAAGGAGGTCACGGGGCTGCTCTTCGAAGCCGACAGCTTCAAAGAGGCGCTCGACGAGACCGATGACGATCTCGACCGCGTGTCTACAATTCTGCTCGAAGGCAAGCCCAGGCGGTCGCGAGGGCACTGACAGAAAAATAAACGATGTAATGATGAACGATGAATACTTGATTCAGCGTTCCGGTTGATGGATGAAGAGGTGGAGAACAGAGAAGCGCCCATAGGTATTTTCGATTCCGGGGTCGGCGGACTCACAGTGTTTCGCGCCATAGAACGGCAACTCCCCAACGAAAGTCTGATCTATCTCGGCGATACCGCTCGCATTCCCTACGGCACCAGGTCCGTAGCGACCGTCGAACGATATGCCCTACAGGTGGCGGCTTTCATAGAGTCCAAAGACGTGAAGGCAATCGCCATAGCCTGCAACACCGCGTCTGCGCTTGCCGCCGACCGACTCGCGCGCCAGTGCAGTGTGCCTGTCATAAGCGTCATCAAGCCCGGCGCTCGCCTCGCCGTCCGGTCCACGCGCAACGGCCATATAGGAGTCATCGCAACCGAAGCGACCGTAGCGAGCCGGGCCTACGAACGCGAGATGCTTGAGCAGAGAGACGGACTTGAAATAATCTCGCGCGCCTGTCCGCTCTTCGTGCCGCTTGCCGAGGAAGGATGGACCGATCATCCCGTCACACGACAGGTGGCCGAAGAGTACCTGGCCGAAATGCGAGCGAGCCGCGTCGATACTCTCGTGCTGGGATGTACTCATTATCCCATACTCAGGCCCGTCATAGAGCGCGTCCTCGGAGACCGCATCACCTATATAGATTCGGGAGAGGCTATGGCCGGGGAGGTTGCGCGCCTGCTCGAAGAGAGAGACCTCGCTCGTCGCGGCCGGGAAGCGCGCTTCGAGCGTTTTTATGTTACTGATTATGCCGCGCGCTTTCGCCGCGTCGCTGAACTGTTCCTCGGCCGTCCGCTTGAGTCGGTGGAGGTAGTGGAATTGGGGGTTGGATGAGTTATAAAAGGCCCGGTGGCCGCGCAAACGATGAACTGCGGACGGTCAAAATAACGCCCGGATTTACCAAGCACGCCGAAGGCTCCGTGTTGATAGAGTTCGGCGATACTCGCGTCATCTGCACGGCTTCGATAGACGACAAGGTGCCTATGTTCCTGCGCGGGCAAAACAGGGGGTGGGTCACGGCCGAATACTCCATGCTTCCTCGCGCCACCGAGACCCGCACTCAGCGCGAATCGGGTCGCAATCTGTCGGGGCGCACGCAGGAGATACAGCGATTGATAGGCCGCTCGCTCCGCGCCGTCGTCCAGACGAGCCGCCTCGGCGAGCGAACTATATACCTGGACTGTGATGTGATACAGGCCGACGGGGGAACGCGCACCGCTTCCATAACCGGAGCGTTCGTGGCGCTGGTTCTGGCCATGCGAAAACTCTACGATGACGGAAAGCTGGCCGCCCCGCTCCCGCTGAAAGATTATGTGGCGGCCGTTTCGGTAGGCGTGATCGGCGGACAGGTGATGCTCGATTTGGACTACGGAGAAGACTCGCGCGCCGAGGTCGATATGAACATCGTGCGGACAGGTTCGGGCCAATTCATCGAAATTCAGGGAACTGCCGAATCGAAGCCCTTCACCGATGAACAGATGCAGGATATGACCGCGCTTGCCAATCAGGGCATAATCAAACTCATAGAACAACAACGCGCGCTGCTCGGCGACCTGCATTGAATTATCAGCTATCAGCTATCAGCCCTCAGCTATCAGCTATACTGTGCGCGGCATGGATTGAAACTTTTCATCGAGAGTTCGCGGATGAACGACTTTTATTTGGAGTGCGGCGGCAACGACGCCGCTTTCCTTTCGT
>JAKEHD010000207.1 GCA_022615215.1 Blastocatellia bacterium | reverse complement strand
TTTCCCGGCAAAAGCAAAGGCTCATCTGTTTGATGACACCAGCCGCAGTAGCTCTCCATGACTGTCCCTCCTATTCATACAGCCGCTATTCCCTTTTTTAACGCTCATTGAAACTGCGTCTATTCTATTCGTGGAATTAACTTCCAACTCGCCAAGACCTTTTCGTATTCTCGCTTGTCTTTTCTATACCTCTCAGCCGGAGTGCGAAGGATTAGCTGGTACTCAACTCCTTTATGTATGGCGGTGACGCGGTCTATAACTATCGCCTTGTTCTTTTCGACAAATTGAAGTACATACCTTCTGGCCTTGAGATTACCTAATCGAATGCTCCTTGAGCTTAACACCCTGACTCTCTCAACGCCCGGCTTGTTCTTCAGAGTGTTTATTTCATCCTTCTCGTAATCTCTGGCAGACCATTCGAACATTTCATAACCCGTATACGCCTCGATGTGAGCATCGGCGGAAAGCGGAATTATGCGTCCATGATCGGACATACAGACGCAACCTTTATCCGTTTTCGCACAAGGCGGAGAGTTCCAGTATCCCTTCAACCCCGACGGAATGACGATGGAGAATCCATAATACCTGTTTCTATACCTTCCAGTATAAGTCTTCTCGTCGGGGCATAGCTCCGAAGACTTGCTGCCCCTAGCCTGTGACCTTGTGCCCGGGGCCAGAATGGCAATCGTTAGCAGAACACCGAAACCAGTTATGAGGTATGCGCGATACATTGTTTAACTGAAAGCGGTTGCGCTCGACTTCCGATCATTTCCTCACAAGCACGGCCGGGGCTTGTTCGGCCGCGCGTACACGCTCGAAAAAGCCTCTCACTGCATGGTATTGATCGGCCGGAAGCGTCGCCCCTTTGATTATCAGGCTCCGTGTGAAATGCAGGTGGCCTTCCTTGACCTCATAAGCCGTCCGGTAGTTGCCGAAATCCGTGTCGAGTTTCACGGGGTCGGGCAGTTCATCTACAACGAACCCTTCCGGGAGTTTTATCCGAGCAGTCTCGGTGTAGGCTTCCGAATCCAACACTACGGGATGCTTGCGCGCGCTGCGGGTCAGAGAAATCCTCTCCCGGCGCGAGACTATCGCGGGCTTGAAGATCAAGAGCCTCCCCTGCATCAATTGCCCGTATCGCGCGGCCGCAAACTCGACATCCAATTCGAAACGCCCCGCGGCGTGATTGTCCAGAGGCTCCACCTTTGAAACGCTCGCGCCCGTAGCGCCGCGCGTTATCCATTTCTCTATCGCCTTCACATAATCGGGGCGGGACAGGCCACGGAAAGCGCCTCTTTCGGAGACGGCCTCCTGCCCTACGGATTCCTCGCGCACTGTGGCCTTGATCGATCCGTCGGGCGCAAGCACGGCTTCCACCTTGCGCTCAAGCTTGTTGGCTTCGGGCGGAGTGACGGGCATGCGCAAAAGCGCCCCCTCTTCGCCCGCTACGATAAGGGCGAGGCTGCCCTGTTCGTGATCGGGAAGGTCGCCTACCGGAGTGTCCGTGTCGGTCGGGTCGAAGATCAGCAGACGACCGAGCGTCGGGTGTTTCACTACCGTTGCCGCCTGTGTTTCATCGCTCACCTTCACGGCTATGATGGCGTGATTGAATTGCTGAGGCGAAGGCCATTCTTCGCGCACGTAGGTCGAGTCGCCCGAATAGATCGATACCATGTAAGCGGGAATGTTTACGGCCCTGAGCATCGCCCGCATGAGGTTCGCCTTGTCTTTGCAATCGCCGTAGGATTTGGCGAAGACCTCCGCAGCAGAGTGCGGGCGATACCCCCCGCCGCGCCCTACGCCGGTTTGAATCGAGCAATAATTCACACTCTGAGCGAAGCGGCCTATCGCCTGAATGCGTTCGAACTCGGTCCTGGCGTCGGCGGTCAACTGTCGCGCTCTGGTAGCTATCTCGTCATTGAGCGCGGCCTGCGGGTCGCTCAGTTCCGTGAGCCAGCGCGATACGTCCTTCCAGTTATCGAAGGTCTTGCCTATCCCGGCCCGACGGCCATCGGGCGGGAAGAAACTCACGGCCAGGCGAGGCGCGAGGTTCGTGACCGGCGGGCTTGCTGGCTCCGGTTCTATAGGGCGCAGATTCGTGAGAGTCCACGAATAAGCGGTGCCCGCGACGGCGGGATCGACTTTGGCGTGATTGAAGGTGACGCTTTCGGCCCGCCACCCCGTCGGGAGCGAGAGGGTGAAGCGCGACAGCAAGACGGGCAGGCGCTCCTGAAAGTTCCAATCGAACTGTGTGAAGACCGAACGGTCCTCGCTCGTCCACTCGCAGCCGAAGATGGCCCCCGGCTCGACATCGTCCTCTGCATCTATCACCTTCATACGCACGTCGTTGAATACGTCGTCGGGCGCGGCGGCCAGGTCCAGCACTTCTTTCTTTCCATACTGCTTGACCTGGCCCGAAGGCCGTATGAGCCATGCGCGCATGTCGCGCACCTTGCCCGTGTCGGTCGTATAGATGACGCTCGAATTGGCCCACCTGCGCCCTTCGTTTATGAGCACCTTGATGGCAAACCGTTCTACCGTAGTGACGCGGCCGTCTTCGCTGACGGTTATGTTCTGTTCTTTGTGAAGGACGACGGCGGGCAAGTCTTTTTCATAAGCGGGAAGGCTTGCCGCTGCCGCCTGCCGCAGCCAGGCCGGAGGGTCATCCCCGGCATAAGCGGGACCGCATGTCACTGCGAGAGCGAAGCACAACACGATCAATCTGTAAGACATCTTGATTCTCCTCGGGAAATGTCCGACAAGCTGCCAGCTTGTCGATGGCTGCCAGTCCGACGATTAGCGAAGCGGGCGACAATCCAGCAGATTGTCGGACATCCGGCGCAACCGTTTTCATAGTTTCAGGGCGACGCATAGCGTCATGAATGACTCCTTCGAAAGGCAGTTATCAGCCGTCAGCCGTCAGCCGTCAGCTATCAGACTGATGGCTGACGGCTGATATCAATTCGACGAGCCGGCTTCCTGCTTGAGCGTTATGGTGTGATTGTCCCGCTCATGTAAGACGTCGAATATCTGTTTCAACTGTGGGTAAGCCATGGACGGAAACAGCATCCCGGTGATCTCGGTCGCGCGCGTGTAAACGAGCGTGCGCCCGTCTTTCGAGATAGAGAGAGCCACATCGTACTTGCCGAGATTGTTTACGACGAACGGCGGCGGCGCATCGGGGGTGTCGAGGCTGAACCCTACGGGCAACTCGATTATCACCGTGTCTTCCTCGGACCAGGGATAGCGAAAGTATATGTCATGCTTTCGCTCGCTGGTCGCAAAGAGCGGACCTGCTCCCTTCTGGAAGAATGCAGGCTGCAAGAAGAGACGCTTGCCCGTGCGCTGTGCGTATCCGGGCACCCGCACGCGATAGGCATACACGAAAGGTTTGTCGGGGTCGGTGACGTTCTCTATCTTCATGTCGGAGATTTCCGCCGTGCTCATTCTGGCTCTGACCATATCGCGCAGGGTTCCCTCCCGCTGTTCGGGCGAATCTTCGTCGTTGTAATTTTTCTTTTCGATAGCCAGGTGGCCCGTATACTCTATGCGCACCTCGCCTTCGAGCGTTCCGTCTTCGCTGAGCCGGAGGCGGGCCGTGCGTTTCTCACGCGATTTTTCGGGCGGAGATAAAGGCGTCTTGACGAAGAAAGGTTCCTTGGGGTCCGAGACGAGCGCCTGCTGCCCTTCCTCATGCCAACTCAACATGCCATAGGGAACATACGTGCTCCCCGGATCGCAGAAGCGCCACTCTTCGCCCACCTTCACGGCTATATCGTAGGTTTTCAGGAAGTAGCTGTCCGGGAAATTGAAGTCCACGAATACGTCGCTGCGGTCGGCGAGTTTTGCGACCCTCACATCGAATCCGGCGGCGGCGGCCAGCGCGCCGAAAAGCATGCTTATGTCGAAGCCTGTGCCCATGCCGCGCTTCAGGGTGTCGCCCGGATTGTTGTTGTCTTTTAGCTTGGCCCGGTCGTCGGCGGTCAGCCCCGACGCATCGCTGTTGATGTTTTTGATTCTGGAACGGCAGTATCTAAACAAACGTTCGATCTTCTCATCCGGCGTCGCCGCGTCGCCTATGGCCTCGGCGGCGGCTTTCTTCACATCGTTGTTCACCTTCAGGCTCGACTTGTAATCGTTATAGACCTCCTTGCCGTACCCTTTCCAGTATTTGTCGGGCGAGAGCTTTTTATCTTCCGAGTAATAGACGAGCATCCAGGGCGTCACCTGGTATTCGGGCGGCATGCGCGGCTCTTCGCGAAAGGCCGGAACCTTGCTCATGGTCGTGCTGTAAAATCCGTCCTTCTCTTTCACGAAAGGCGTGCTCTGCCCGTGAAAAGTTATCGAGCGCATCCCGAACGGGAAGCCCGGAAGTGAAAGCGGTTTGAGATAATACTTGATCTGTTGAATGGGGATGTCGCGCTGGAATCTAAGGCGAATATAAGAGGCCAGTTCGTTGTTGCGCTCCTCTTTCCAGCGATACTCGATTATAACGCCCGGCTCGACTCCCGGCAGCGTGAAGGATTTGGCGTTATATTTGGCCCGGCCCACTTTGGCTATCGTGCGGTCGAAGATGGCGTCCTTGCCGAGTTCCAGTATCGTGCCGTCGGGCTTGATGGTGCGGGCGGCGATGTCTCTGATCCTGTCGCCTCCGTAATACGGAATGTCTATTCGGCTCTGAGACTCTTTGCCGCGCTCGGTAAATACCTTTATGCGGATGTAATGCCAGAGAACCATGCGCACGATGTTGCCGTTGAATTCATCCATCACGCGCACCTCCCAGAATATGGCTTCAGCGTCGGCGTCCGGTTCGACCGTCGGCTCTTTCAAAGCCAGGTTCGCCGGGTCGATGGGTCTCCAATCATCACCTGCGGCATAAGCAGGCGCGGAGGCGATGATCGAACAGACCAGGGCCATCAGAATAATTACAGCAAAACGGTAGAAATTCATACTAAACCACCTTTCTCCAGGTACTCTACCTGTGGAAATGTACCTGGTATAAATTAAAGAACCGGAAGTGAACGATGCCACCTGAGTGTCGAGCAGAAGGTGATTATATGCAAGTCGCTACTCTGACGCAACATAATTTTATAAATCTCTAACAGAGAGGCAAAATCATTTAAACATGAAGTTCATCATTATGATGGATGGTCTTATAGCTATAAAACCATCGTCTATCCGATCCGTTGTTTTCACACGATGCCTCGACGAAGAAACGAAGATCGGCACAAACGGGATGCTTCTCTTTGCGCGAAGATTCAATTAGTTGTAGAGGAGCGGTATCGCCCGAAATGCACGGGACTGAATGCGAACCGGGATTTCACCACGGAGACACGGAGACACGGAGATAAAAGAAAGACCAAGAAAGAAATCTTCATGGGCGGCGCTTTGGATCAGTCTCCGGGCTTTCATGCAGGAAAAGCGGCGTCTA
>JAKEHD010000206.1 GCA_022615215.1 Blastocatellia bacterium | reverse complement strand
GTGCTGAGTTTGCTGGTGCTCAGTAGCCTGAGATATAATCCAGAAACAATAGTCGAGGTAGTGAGGAGGGAGAGCATGTACAACATCCCATTGGAACAGATAAAGGAAACGCCGGGGTATCAATATCTCTTCGGAAAGGCCATTGAAGAAGGCCGAGAAGAAGGCCGGCATGAAGGACATCTTCAGGGGCGGCGTGAAGCGGTGATCGACCTGTTCAGCCGCCTTGCGGAGAAACGGTTTCCGGGAATTCAGTTCAGGCATGAACTCGAAGCCGTGAGCGACCTCGAAGGTCTTGAGCAACTTTGCGTCGATCTGGATCAGTTCCCTGATGAGGCATCGCTCCGAAAGCGACTGGCCGAACTTGTTCGTCCCGCTAACGAAGAATCGCCGGAGAACCCCTGACATCACCATGAGCATCGGCCGGTCGATTCAATCAATGCTCGAACGGCTTAACATTGATGTTTGGCCCTGAGTTTACGTCTGAGAAGACAAGTTCTGGCACCGCGATTCTCCCGCTGTGAAGCAAGTGATCGAATCCCTTTATAAGCCGGACGCTCAAGCGACTCTTTCCTCAAAATCGTATTCACAAAATGAATATCCATTTTTGAAATCGATCTATCCCATAACCGCACACTCAACGCGCTATGCTTCGACACGCCTTTCGATTGTTCAATAATTTAGCCCCGCCGAATCGTGGCACATGGTTTGGTTATATCAACACGAGAGCATATCTACGGTTAGTTGATAGTGCGAATTTACTCTGGTGGGGGGAAGAGAATGGGAAACCTTTTACAAGACCTGCGCTATGGAATTCGGATGCTGCTCAAGGATCGCGGGCTTACCGCAATGGCCGTCATCACCATCGCTCTCGGAATCGGCGTGAACACGGCTATCTTCAGCGTGGTGAATACAGTCCTCCTGAAACCCGCGCCCTACCGCGACCCTGAGCGAATAGTCCAACTCGTACATACACAGCAAAACAGAATGAGAACTATGGTTCCGCCCGCAGATTTTGCTGACTGGCGCAACCAGAGTCAGGTCTTCGAGAGCATTGGGGCCTCGCAATTTCTCGACGCCAACCTCTCAGGCGATGGAGTTCCCGAACGAGTGCGCGGCGTGCTCGTCAATTCGGGCGTCTTCGACCTGCTCGGCGTAAGCCCCATTCTGGGTCGCTTGCCGCGAGAGAGTGAAGATGTGCCGGGCGCAGACCCGGTCGTCCTCATCAGTCATAACCTCTGGCAAAACCGTTTCGCCTCGGACCCGAATATCACGGGGAGAATAATTCAGATTAATTCGAAGAGCTACAATGTGATAGGCGTGATGCCCGAAGGCTTTCGCTTTCCTTCGCCCTATTATGCGCCGGGCGAGTTGTGGCTTCTCAGCGGGCAGAGCGGCGTGCGATGGGATGATCGCAAGCGCCGTTCGCTACTCGTCTTTGCGCGGTTGAAAGACGGAGTGAGCCTCGATCAGGCGCAGGCGGAAATAGATGTCATCGCGTCGCGGCTTGAGCAAGTCTACCCTGAAACCAATAAAGAGATCGGCGTAAGGCTGACCGCTTACGGCGAGACCTCTATACGGGGATCCCGCCCGCGATTGTTGCCGCTGTTTGCCGCCGCAGGGCTTGTGCTTTTGATCGCGTGCGTAAACATCGTCAACCTGCTGCTCAGTCGCGGCGTCGACCGCCGCAAAGAGATCGCCATTCGTTCGGCGCTCGGCGGCGCGACATCTTCAAGATGATTATCGGGGAAGGCATGCCGCTGGCAGTGATGGGTGTCGCTCTCGGAATACTGGCTTCGTTCGGTCTCACAAGGTTCGTCGCAAGCCTGCTTTACCAGGTCAGCCCGAACGACCCGCTGACTTTCGCAGGGATAGCGATTTTGCTTGGCGCGACTGCTGTGCTGGCCTGTTACCTGCCTGCGCGGCGGGCGTCGAAGGTCGATCCTATGGTGGCACTCAGATACGAATGATGAATGATGAATGATGAACGATGAATGATGAATTAAAGAAGAAGTTCATCATTCATCGTTCCGCGTTCATCGTTTGGAGAAACCGACTATGGAAAATTTTTTACAAGACCTGCGCTATGCGGCTCGCATATTATTGAAGAGGCCCGGTTTCACAGCGGTTGCTGTGCTGACATTGGCACTGGGGATAGGGGCGAACACCACTATATTCAGCGTCATCAACGCGGTCTTGTTGCGCCCGCTTCCTTATCCTGACGCTGAGAGGCTGATCGCCGTACTCGAACAACACGCGTCGCAGCCGCAGAGATCGGTCTCTCCGCCGAATTATTTCGATTGGCGCGACCACAATCAGGTCTTCGAGGCTGTAGCCGCCACGCGCGGATGGTCGGTCACACTCACAGGCGAGGGAGAACCGCGACGCCTGAACGGGGCCGCCGTATCGGGAGACTTTTTCACAGTGCTTGGAGTCAACCCAATGTTGGGGCAGGGAATAATGCCGCAGGATGACAGGCCAGGGGCCGAGCGCGTCGTGATCCTGAGTCACGATCTCTGGCAGACCTATTTTGGAGCCGACCCGAAGGTGATCGGCTCCAAAATAATGCTTGATGACGTAGGCCACCGGGTGGCGGGAGTGATGCCGGAGGGGTTCGATTTTCCCGATGGAGCAAGGCTATGGCGTCCTCTTGCCGATTCGTTCGCGGGCGTCCAGCGCGATACGCACTTCTTGCGTGTGTATGCGCGGCTCAAGGCGGGCCTATCCATTGCCGACGCCCGATCGGATTTGGAGCGCATAACAAGTTGGATTTCGGAGACCGATCCCGGATCTGAAACCAGTTTCGGAGCAGTTCCTGTTTCACTACGAGAACTGCTCGTCGGAGACACGCGCCCGGCGCTCCTGATCTTGCTTGGAGCCGTCGGGCTTGTCCTCGGCATCGCTTGCGCCAATGTCGCGAACCTGCTCCTGGCAAAGGCGGCCGATCGCGAGCGCGAGATTGCGATTCGCCTGGCTGTCGGCGCGGGACGCGCACGGATAATTCGTCAGCTTCTCACCGAGAGCTTGCTCTTATGTTTGATAGGAGGGGCGGCGGGATTGCTCCTTGCCGCATGGGGCATCGATTTGCTCCTGACGCTGAAGCCCGCCGATATCCCCCGGCTGAAAGAAGTCTTCCTCGATGGAAAGGTCTTTGCTTTCACGGCCGTGACGGCGCTTGTCACAGCTTTGAGTTGCGGGCTGATGCCTGCGCTTCAAGCTTCGAAATTGAATTTCAACCGCTCGCTCAAAGAGGGCGGCAGAGGAGGAAGCGCAGGCCGACAGCGCAATCGAATTCAGAGCCTGCTGGTAATTTCGGAAGTGGCTCTGGCCCTTATGCTTTTAATCGGCGCTGGCTTGCTCGTGAAGAGCTTCATACAGTTGCAAGCGATCGATCCGGGCTTCGATTCGGATCGCATTATCACTGTGCGACTCTCTCTGCCACGTGCGCGATACGCCGGGCCGCAAGAGGTCGGTCCTTTCTATTCCCGGCTGATCGAGCGAATGAACGGACTGCCCGGCGCGGGCTCGGTTGGGGCGACATCCAGGCTCCCGCTTCAGCCGGAAGGCGATTTCATCTGGCAGTTCAGGAAAGCGGAGGACCGGCAAGGGGTAGACGGCGGACCCGTTCAGTCTTCGATACGGATCATCACGCCGGGCTATTTCGAAGCCATGGGAATTCACTCTCGAAAGGGACGGCGCTTCACAGAGTCTGACCGGAGCGAATCGCCCAATGTCGTAATCATCAGTCAATCCATAGCCCGCCTTTTGTGGCCGGATGAAGACCCGCTGGGCAAGCGCATATATTTTTCTCAGGGAACCGTGCTGCCTCATGAAGAGGCATGGGAGATCGTTGGAGTAGTAGACAGCGTCAGGGATGAGCGCCTGGATATTGCCGACCGCCACGAGATTTATATTCCTCACGCTCAGCTTCCGGCTCGCAGCATGATGCTGGCCGTGCGCACTGCTGCGGACCCGTCTGCGCTTGCCGGGCCGATTCGAGAAGCGATATGGTCCTTCGACCGGTCGCTCCCTCTCGAAAGGCTTGAGACGATGGAAGGCATTGTCTCGCGTTCGCTGGCCCAACCTCGTTTTTATGCCTTGTTGCTCATGATATTCGCAGGCGTCGCGCTTACGATGAGCATTGCAGGAATCTATGGGGTCATGGCTTACAGTGTCGCGCAGAGGACCGGCGAGTTCGGCATACGCATAGCTCTGGGCGCTCGGCCGCGTGACATACTCAAACTCGTTTTGAGGCGGAGCATGGCGCTCGCTTTCGCCGGAATCGCGCTCGGTCTATCGGCTTCATTTGCCTTGACCCGTTTTTTATCGAGCCTGCTTTATGCCACCACGCCCGTTGACACGGTGACTTTTGCAACCGTCTCTGTATTGCTGATAGCCTGTTCGCTCGCGGCTTGCTATATCCCTGCAAGGCGCGCGACGAAGGTGGATCCTATGATCGCTCTGAGATATGAATGATTCGTCCGTCGTCCGACAATCGCCGTTTACTTTTCATTAAGCGTAGAAACAGCTTCTCAAGCATTTTCTCTTCGAGACGGGGGCTTGTAGCGTTGCGGCTTTGAACTTCGTTTTGGAAAGCGGCGGCAAGTTCTTGACAGCGTTTGAGATAACTCCTATAATGACAGCCTTTCGTAAACGGGATTCTCAGGCATTCAGTAATGTGAGAACGGAGGCTAGCGTGATCAAACTCGATATAGTCAATCAGATATCGGAGAAGACTGGCGTCCCAAAGGTCAAGGCCGAGGATGCTGTCGAGGCGCTGTTTGATGCGATGAAGAATGCATTGCAGAGGGGCGAGCGCATAGAGCTGAGAGGGTTCGGGGTCTTCGTCGTCAAGCCCCGCAAACGAGGGGTCGGACGCAATCCCCGCACAGGCGAAGTGACGGAAATCCCGCCGGGCAAGACCATAAGATTCAAGCCCGGCAAAGAGCTTCAATCTCAGCCCGACGAGCGTACCTCTGAGCCTGACGAGCGTACTTCCAAGCCGGAGAGCGGTGTCCCATTTTCGGGAAACTTTGCCTGAAAGCGCGGCTTCCGGTTGCGCTCCTCTGATGAAGGAACGCCGCCGTCTGCTGGCCTCGCCTCGCAGAGACCGCGCGAGAGGGCCAGGCGGTTTTGGGCAGCCCGAACAGCATGAGGCCCGAAAGATGCTCCGCGCGTGCCCTACGGGAACGCAAAGGGACAGGCTCAAATCAAAGGCGTGGAGACCCTCCCCATGATCTCTTTGGATCACTGCGCGGCCCTTGCAGGATAACATCGCTCCATGCGTAACATCGCGCCGTCTATCGCCGGACCTGGTTTATATTCAGGCTCGCGGGACACATCAGCCGAATCGAGATGTCCATAAAAAAAATCCGCGAAGAGTTAAAGAGGTTGAAGAGCGAGGAGAGGGCGCGCGCCCTGCAACGCTTCTTCAAAACGGGACCGGGCCAGTACGGCGAAGGAGATCGCTTCCTCGGCATCCGCGTTCCCGACTTGAGAAGGCTCGTCGGAGAGTTTCAATCCGTCACCGTCGCCGAAAGTTTGGAGTTGCTCCGGTCTCCTCTGCACGAAGAGAGATTGCTGGCTCTGCTCGTGATGGTCCGCCTTTATGCAAAAGGAGATCGGGCAAGGAAGAAGGAGATATTCGAAGCCTACCTTGAGAACACGCGGTTCATAAACAACTGGGATCTCGTCGACGCTTCGGCTTCGCAGATAGTCGGTGATTACTTGAGCGACAGGAGCAGGAAGCCTCTCTACGCGCTCGCCGGGTCGAGCGATTTATGGGAGCGCAGGATTTCCATAATTGCGACCTTCCATTTCATAAGGCGCGGAGAGTTCGATGATACGCTCAAGGTAGCAGAGATTCTGCTTTCGGATCGCGAAGACCTCATTCATAAAGCCGTAGGGTGGATGCTGAGAGAAGTGGGCAAACGCAACCTCGCGGTTGAAGAGGATTTTTTGAAGCGGCACTACGCGGCGATGCCTCGCACGATGTTGAGATACGCAATAGAAAAATTTCCTGAGACCAGGAGACAAATGTATTTGAAAGGAAATATCTGAGCCTCGAAATTTTATGCCCGGCTCAACGCGCCCTGCGGTTGACAGCCGAGTGCATGGCAGAGATATTCTTATTCTGTGGAAAGTACAAACCAGCCTTACCTGCTTCCTGAACCGAACCCATCGCAACCCTTGCTCGACGAAGAGCGGACCTTCAAGTTGGCGCGCGAAGAAGAGCTATCACCGTCTCGCGTGCGGCTGCATATCATCTTGCTGGGCGTTACCTGTGTGACCACGACGCTGACAGGCGCTGCCTGGTCGATCAAGGCTGTGGAGCCGCCCGACCTTGTGCTGGGGAGTTTCCTGGCCCCTTTGATTGCGGCGCTCAGGCAGACGGCGGCCGGAAACTTCGACCCGCTTGCAAACGGTCTCATTTTCACCTTCACGCTGCTTACGATACTCGGCGCGCACGAATTCGGCCACTACTTCGCCTGCCGTTACTACCGTGTTCGGGCCACGCTGCCGTTCTTCATTCCTGCACCTCCGTTCATCACGCCGTTTGGCACGTTCGGCGCTGTGATAAAGATAAAAGAGCCTATCAGATCGCGGCGGGCGCTTTTCGACATAGGCATAGCGGGTCCGCTGGCCGGGTTCGCTCTTGCCCTTCCGGCTTCTGTAATCGGGCTGGTATTTGCAAAAGAGGCCGCACCTGCGACCGGCGGCATGCAGTTCCATGACCCGCTGCTCTTCCGTGTAATCATGAAAATGATGGGGCTGCCGCAATGGATGGAATGGAACCCTGTCTATTGGGCGGCCTGGGCCGCGTTGCTTGTCACGGCGCTGAATCTCTTTCCCGTAGGGCAACTCGATGGAGGCCATGTGCTCTATGCGGCGACGGGGCGGCGCATTCATAAATGGGTATCTCTTATAACCTGTCTGGCGGTAGGCACGCTGGCCGTCCTGTCGTTCGTATGGTATGACTCGCCTATATGGTTTTTGTGGACGCTTGTCTTGTTGTTCTTGTTGAGGGTGGGCCACCCGCCCGTCTTTGAAGAAGAGCCGCTCGGCAAGGTCCGAATCATTCTTGCCGTTCTGGCTGCACTCGTTTTTCTGCTCTGTTTTATGCCTTTTCCCATCACGATTTCATGATTTGTCAGTTGTCCTTTGTCAGTTGTCCGTTGTTGCTTTCAGGCGAGACCTTGAAAAAAGAGCAACGGACGGAAGCGTACTCGCTGTCGGACCACGGACCACGGACAAATTCTGCACGCTCATCACCTAATCGATGGCTTCGGTCATCACCTCCTGAGGCTTCATCAGAGGCGTTTGGGCCGAAGTAAATCTGGGGATCATAATTTGATAATTCAGAAAGTTCTGAGGCGATTCGTATTTGACCATTACAGTTGTGCCCGGCGAAAGCCGTTGTGACAGTATAAGGTCCGCCAAGGGAAATTCCAGATAGTTTCGGACTATACGGTTGATCTGGCGCATGCCATGCGTCAGGTCTTCGAGGCTGTGGCTGAGTAAAAAAGTCTTGGCGTCGCGGTCTATTATCAACCCGATATGGAAGCCGGCCAGATGCGTTTCTGTCTCTAAAAGCCGCCGTTCGAGAAGGGTGATGACGTTCTGCTCGTTCAATTCCTCGAAGAGAATTATTTCGTCTATGCGGCTCACCAGATGAGCGCCGATCAATGTGTCCATCTCCTCAAGCACAGCCAGGTGCTGGCGCGACAAGGGTAGTCCCGCTCCGTCGACCGTCAGATCATTTCGGAAAAAGCCTATGGTCCTGCCTATGAGCTGGTCGGCCCGCCGCTTTGAGAGGTTGCTCGTCAGAATGATGAAAGAATTGCGCAGCGAGAAGAAGCCGCCCGGCGTGAAAATCTCGCCCCGGCTGATGGCTGCGGCCAGGTTGTCGCGGAAGGCAGGAGCGGCTTTGTCCACATCTTCAAAGACCACTATAGAGAAGGGCGGCCGTCGAGGCAGACCGGTTTGAGATCGCCAGTAGCCCATCACCAATTGCTCGGTCGCCTCTGCCAGCAGATTCGTGTTATGGTCGAGCCGCTGACAGTCTACATAGATCATGTTTCTCTCCGAGCCGAGCAGCACGTGGGTTAGAGACCGGGCTGCGTGCGTCTTCCCCGACCCTGCCGGGCCAAGAAACAGCAGCACAGCGAGCGGGCGATTCTTATAGAACATCCCTGTCAGGGCGAGGGTCACTGCCCGCGACAGCGCCGCGACAGCGTGCCCCTGTCCGACGATCTGTTTCTGTAAGGCGTTCGTTAAAAAGTTTGAAAAGACCATGGCGAATATCAGCTATCAGCTATCAGCCGTCAGCTATCAGCCCTCAGTCTTCGGTTTATAGCCTGATAGCTGACCGGTCAACTCTCGGCTTTCAGCCCTCAGTTCTTTGGCCCTCAGCTTCAGCCTTCTATCTGATAGCTGACGGCTGACGGCTGACGGCTGACGGGTTGGGCTCGCCCAATGAATGTATTCATTCGACGAGCCCAATCTGAAAACAGACGATAGCCTGCACGATGGCAGGAGGAGGCTAGAAACCGAACGGACCTCCTTGTTGAGAGAACGGACCTCCCTGTTGAGGGAATGACGGGTTCTGGCCGGCAAAAGGCCCAACGGGCTGAGTCAACCCTGGAACGACGGCTACAGCTCTGGCCGCCTGCTGATAGGGATTGGCCGAAAGCTGCGAGATCAAATATGCCTGGAGCAGTATCGCATAAGGGTCCATCACCTGGCCTGGAAACGGGCTGAACCCGTACTGAGCGCCCTGCTGCCATGGATTGACCGGCTGGTTGCTGATCAGCGGCCGAATCGGAAGCTGCTGGCCGGCCAGAGGATTCAACTGCTGGGCAATCAGTGCGTTCGTGAGCGGATCGCCGGGGCTGAGGGTGGGCTGGCCAAAAATATTCGCCAGCGGATTGGTTTCAACCCCGCTCCCCGGCAGATAACCGGGATGCGGTGTATGCGTTACTTGCGCCAACTGAGCGGCGACCGCCGGATGGATGAATGGGGGGACGTTTGCCCCGAACTGAGACGCAATCAACGGATTGATCGCGCCTGCGCCTTGTATGCCTGCAAAGGGAGTGATCCACGAGCCGGTTCCTTGCGCAACATAAGGGTTGATCCCGCTGATGGCCTGCCATGCGGGAAAGGGGACCATTCCCATAGGGAGTTGTTGGAACGGGCTTATGGCTCCGAATTGCTGAAATGGATTGCCTATACTATATCTAGGGAACATTGAAACACCTCCTTAGAAGTTATTTGGCATGTGAATTTACATGCCTTCGGGCGTATCGGCAGACACACCCCTACCTTGAAGTCCTTTCAGAGTAGCTCTGAAACAAACTCTGATCACTCAGCTATCAGCTATCAGAGCGAAAAGCTGACGGCTGACGGCTGAAGACTGATGGCTGTTTTCCGCTTTCTGCCTTCCGCCGGTTCTTGCGGCATTGGAAGGTTATCCCTCCTACGGAAACTGGAGAAAAGAATACGTATACGGCACAGTCGAAAGCGTCGGGTTCAATTGAGATCGAGCCGCGATCTGCGCCATGACGGGTAACTCTTTCATAATCAGATTTATCAGTTCGTGTATCTCCTGGAGCTTATCGATCTCCTGCTCCGAGAGCGGCGCGCTCGCCGTTTCCGCAAGCGTCGGCGCCGGATTATGATAAGGCGCTGGTGCGAAGTTCGTACTCATTATTTTTCCCTCCTACTTCTTTTTTTCCTCATGAGATTTTTGAACGCCTGCCTCTTTAGCCGACGCCTTGCCGGGGGCAGGTTTTCCGGTTTGATCTGTGGTGGCGGCGGCCTCGCTTTTGCGCAATTTGATTTCGAAGATGCCATCGGACAGTTTGGTTTCGAGCGTGTCCGGCTGAACGTAGTTCGGGAGCGGAAAGAGACGCTCGAAAGCGCCATAAGCGCGCTCCGAACTGTGATACTGGGCCTCTTCGTTCACCCGGCGAAAGCGACGATTGCCGCGCACGATCAACAGATTGTTGAGCTGCTGGACTGACACATCCTCTTCGGCCATGCCTGCGAGTTCGACCTGAACGATATATTCCTGCGGCGTCTCGTAGACTTCCGCGGACGGCGTCCAGGCAGGAGCTTTAGACAGTCGCAGGGAGATGCCACTGCTTATAAACAAGAAGTTCAAGTAGTTGATCTCTCTCTGCACCAATGTGGCCGGGTCAACTCCCTTGGGGAGAGGAAATCGCGGGTTCTTGACATCCACTTTAGGAGCAGGCAGTCCGGTCAGTTGCTCGTATACATCTCTTACATCTGTCAACACCTGATCGTAGGAATACAAGGCCATTTTCTTCCTCCTTACTGAAGCTCTGAGGGTCAAACGCCAAACCAGAGGTGGAAACTCTTGCTGAAGTATTCGATTCGCAGACACTTTTTTCGTAGGTCTGGCGAATAAAGCGGCTTGATTTTGCGCAACTCATTCATTATTCAAAAGCTGTCTGCGAACCTGTGCTCAAATCCAAAGAAGCACGGTGATCGAGCCAGCTTCCAAACTGCTTCAAAATGCAAAAATCCTGAGATCATTTTCAGAGCCGGTAGAATCACCGACAGTCTATGATGTGCAATCGCCGTTCCGCCTGGAATGGAGTTATATAACCGATATCTGCGGGCTGAAAGAAGAGCGAGCATGGAAATTATTTCACACATGAAGAAAACCGCGAGTAATTTATTCCTATCGGCAAGCTTCACTTGTGAGGTCTCGTAAGATCGTATAAGGATTTTAAAGAAGAAACCGGAACTCAGTTACATTAATGTTAATGACCCCGAAGTCCGCGCAAAGAATAGCAGCTTGAAAGCTGTGCTCTGAACTTTATCAGCCATCAAATTCAAGCTGACGTAAATTCCAGAGTCGTAGGGTTGGCCTGTAATCGAATGTTATATCACAATCACGTCGGATGTCGGTGGAATTCCAACTCCAATGCTGTAGACTTTATCTCGGAGGTATACTGCGCGCGGGGCAAAATGAAAGTTTTTCCGGAGGGGAGCGCATATTTGGAGTGCGCCGCCCTGTTTCTTTCTTCAAAGCTTTCTTTCTTTTGGCGGCGCTTTGGATGTGCCAGAAGTCAGGCAAAAACTGAGACTCACAGCGGGCGGAAGCCGATGGTATCGAGAGATGAGTCTGCTTGCTTTAGGCGAAAACTGAATCCCACAGCGGGCGCGCGTCCGCGTGTGTCTGCGGCTCAAAACTTTCATCTCATCCCGCGCGCAATATAAAATTTGATTTTTCATTTTATAGACATCTATCGCTATGCAATTGTCTTTTGTGATAGATTATCAACCTGAAGCCAAGTGATTATGAAGAAAGCTCATAAAAAGAAGAATAGAACTTCTATGCGCCGCACATCGCGCATCTATCTCAAGGACTTGAACCCAGGTAAAACACTTCTTCTTATCGCCTTCATTCATCTTTACGTCCGTGTACTTTCTTACTTCATCGAAGTCTTCTGGTCTGAGCAAGACAAGTCTTCTGATCTGGCAGATAAAACCATCACTGACCGTGCCAGAAGCAGATTCAACATAACCGCCCGACTCGCTCAATGTGCTGCAAAACAAGCCAAGGAAACCGTTAGAAGCCAGCATAAAAACGAGAATCCCAGGATGCCCAAGATTCATAATAAGACCGTCTCTCTCGATAGCCGATTCTTCAAGATCGAGAAGTTTGTAAAGAACGGATTCGACATGTGCTTGATACTTTGTTCAGGACTTCCTTCCATCATAGTCCCTTTCAACTGGACAAAGCATACTAACAAGTTCAGGGCCAGGGGTTGGACTTTAGGTTCCTCAATAAGGATGGGACTCAATGAAAAAGGCCTCTGGATAGAATTGATATTCGAGAAGCCCCGACCTGAGTTAAGAACCGAAGGCAAGGTCGTAGGAGTTGACCGTGGATTCAACAAGCCCATTGTAACCAGTGATGGGCAGGTCATAGGCTCGGACCTCAAAGATCAAATCAAAAACCAAGACAAGAGAAAGAAGACCTCGCATCATTATATCAAGACAGAATTATTCCATAGATTAAAGCAACTGAAACTCGATGGAGTGAAGACCATCGTGTTGGAAGATTTGCGAAACATCAAGCGAGGAAAGCGTGGAACGTTTCCACGACGCTTGAACAGGTTCCTATCTTTTTGGCTGACAGCCAGGGTCGTCAGTTGGCTAGAGCAGCGATGTGAAGAGATGGGCATCCGCATAGTGTATGTCTC
>JAKEHD010000205.1 GCA_022615215.1 Blastocatellia bacterium | reverse complement strand
GGCTGACGGCTGACGGCTGACGGCTGACGGCTGACGGCTGACGGCTGCGTTTCCCATACACTTATGCTGGATAAACTCGACAACTTGAAGCGCACGCACTTTTCGGGCGAACTGAGACCCGAGCACGCAGGCGAGATGGTCACATTGATGGGGTGGGTCCATCGCCGCCGCGATTTCGGCCCGCTCACCTTCGTCGATCTGCGCGACCGCGAAGGCATAGTCCAGGTCGTATTCGACGAAGAGAAGAATTCCGAAGCCCACCGCCGGGCCAAAGAACTGCGCGGCGAATTCGTGGTGGCCGTCGCAGGCAAGGTCGTCATGCGCGACAAAGACAAGATCAATCCCAACCTCAAGACAGGCCGCATAGAAGTCATCGCCAGGAAATTGCATGTGCTCAACGACGCCAAGACTCCGCCGTTCGAGATAGACGGTCCCAGGCCGAGCGAAGAAGTGCGGCTCAAGTATCGCTATCTCGATTTGAGGCGCACGAGGATGCAGCACAACATACGCCTGCGCCATCGCGCGGCGCTCGCGGTGCGGCGTTACATGGACGAGCATGGCTTTTATGAAATAGAGACGCCTATGATGATAAAGTCGACGCCCGAAGGAGCGCGCGACTACATAGTGCCGAGCCGCCTGTCTCCGGGCGATTTCTACGCCCTGCCTCAGTCGCCGCAGATATTCAAGCAACTGCTCATGGTATCGGGCTTCGACAAATACTTTCAGATAGTGCGCTGCTTCCGCGACGAAGACCTGCGTGCAGACCGCCAGCCCGAATTCACTCAGATAGATATAGAGATGAGCTTCGTCCGGCCCGACGATGTGTTCAAGGTGCTTGAGCCGATGATGGTCGAGGTCTTTCGCCTGATCGATGTGAAGGTGGATATGCCCTTCCCTCGCCTCACCTACGCCGAAGCCATGCGCCGGTACGGAAGCGATAAGCCGGACACACGCTTCGGGATGGAACTAGTAGACCTTTCCCCGTCGCTCGCCGGTACGGATTTTACGCCCTATCGTAGCGCGCTCGACAATCGAGGCCAAGTCAAGGCTATCAATGCCGAAGGCTGCGCGAAATACTCGCGCAAGAACCTGGATGAGCTTACCGAAGTGGCGAAGCGTTATGGCACGGGAGGGTTGGCCTGGATCAAGATGAGCGAGCAGGGCGAGCTTACATCTTCGCTTATGAAGGCGATGGGCGAAGAGAAGGTCGCAGAGTTGTTCGAAGCGGCGAGCGGCAAAGAGGGGGATATGGTCGTCATTGTCGCGGGCAAGCCCTCGGTCGTGGCCGCGTCTCTGTATGCGGTTCGTGCGGAGGTGGCGAACCGCGAAGGGCTGATACCGCGCGGCAAGTACAACTTCCTATGGGTGACGGAATTTCCCATGTACGAGTATCAAGAAGAGGACGACCGTTTCTATCCTGTGCATCACCCGTTCACAAGCCCTGTCGACGAGGACGCAGATAAGTTGGAGACCGACCCTGGATCGGTGCGAGCGAAGGCTTACGACCTGGTATTGAATGGCGTGGAACTCGGCAGCGGTTCGATCAGAATCCACTCGCGAGAGATGCAGCGGCGCGTCTTTGCGGGGCTTGGCATGAGCGATGAAGAAGTGCGGACGAAATTCGGCTTTCTGCTCGACGCCTTCGAATACGGCACGCCGCCTCACGGAGGGTTCGCATTCGGATTCGACCGGCTGGTGATGCTGCTTGCGGGCGAAGCGTCTCTGCGCGAAGTGATCGCCTTTCCAAAGACCGCGAGCGCGACCGACCTGATGATCGATTCGCCCGGTCCTGTTTCCGAAGAGCAACTGCGAGAGTTGCACATCAAGATAGAGGATTGATCGCGCTGCTCTTTGACCACAGTGGAAGGCAGGGTCTTATGCCAACTCTGTCATTGGACATTCGACGAAGGGTTACTTGGAGTTTCGCAAACATACTTGGTTTTGGCTTCACCTCAATTGACTGCCAATCGCAACATTCCCGGACATCTGCCTACAATTAGCGAACGCATGATTATTGGCCCAATTGAACAACCACTGTGGCCAGATCCGATCTATTTGAAATGGCACTACAAGGAAGTGTTTCGCAGGCGTTAGTCTGCTATAGCTTTAAGAAAGTATTTTCAAGAATCGCAAACAACTTGAAAAGCTAATTGGAAAGCGATATGTTCCCAGAGCTATTTTCTGTCGAATGAGTATAGAATGTATTTGGTGCTTTATGTATCTTCAACAGTTTCGCCTCAAAAACATAGCCTGCTTCGATGAACTGATACTGGATTTTGTTCAAGCCGGATCGAATAAACCTTGTCGATGGATCGTGCTACTTGGTGAAAACGGAACGGGAAAGAGTACTGTCTTGCAAATGATGGCTTTGTCTTTACTTGGCCGTGATATGGGACGTGAAATTATTCCTGATAAAGCTGACTGGGAAAAGTTCGTAAGGCATCCCTCGATCAAAGGGCGTATCGAAATTATATTGTCGGCTACGAGAGAAGATAAAAATCGAAAGTCATCTATCGGAAGCCAGTACCTTGCCGCTTTCGAATTAGGCCGGTCAATCAAAACCGGGCTACGCCAAGACTATAGCGGAGCCAAAGCAGATTATAGCAAGCTTGATGAGACTCTCTACGCAGAGAAGCTTGACATAGGCTGGTTTTCTTGTGGCTATGGCCCGTGGCGCAGACTGCCTCCACATAAATTCTTATCTGGCTCCAGTCCTGAACTGCTGGCGGCATCCAGGTCCAAAGCCCATCGCTTCATTACTCTGTTCAATCAGGAGTTGGCGCTGACAAGGGTTAGTGACTGGCTGGTCGATTTAGAATTCCGACGATTAAAAGAGCCTGGTAATCTGGCACCACGACGCTCTTTTGACATAGCCATACAATCTATCGAGAAAGTATTGACAGGAGTCAAGTTTAAGGAAATCACATCAGACCGAGATATCATTTTTTCCGACAATGGAATAGATGTTTCTATAAATCGGCTTAGCGATGGCTATCGTGGCACCCTGTCCTGGATAGGAGACTTGATAAGAAGGCTGGTTGATGCATTTCCTCTTATGGAAAACCCATTAGAGGCATCAGGAGTGGTTCTGGTTGATGAGATTGATATACACCTGCACCCCAAGTGGCAACGCACGATAGTTGAGCAGGTGCGCAACCTGTTTCCTAATTTACAATTTATCGTCTCGTCTCACAGCCCGTTCGTGGCTCAGGACATGACAGAGGAAGATAAAATAATCCTCCTGAAAAGGGATGAAGGAAGAGTAGCCTCCCAGGAAGACGAAGGTTTTGTCAAAAGTTGGCGAGTAGATCAAATACTGACAAGTTACTTATTCGACCTGGAAACTACCCGAGATATTAGCATTGCTGTTGCTGAGCGAGAGTATCAACGATTGTTGGACTTGCACACAACAGAGAAGGTTACGGAAAAGGACAGGGAAAATCTCAAGAAATTGAAGGAGTCCCTTAGCAAACGAGAGACGCCCTTGGGAGAAACGCTTGAAGCAAGTGAATTACTTGATACGGCTCAATCATTGATTAAAATACTTGATCAATACTTGTCCCGTTAACCTACCATGATAAAGATTACGCGCCTCCAAAAGCCCACCATACTTGAACGAAAAGGCAATGAATGGACTGACGAGTTGTGTGAGGCAAGACAGCAGTACTATAAGGATCTGATAAAATTCCAGCGGGGCCGCTTCAAACGCAGACCTCAATATCCTCGTGCTCTCAAGTCACGTTATGCTCATCAGGGAATAAAAAGGCGATTACAAAAAATGTTTGGTCATAAGTGTGTTTACTGTGAATCGCCCGTTACAGTTGTATCTTATCAGGCCGTCGAACATTTTCGTCCGCAAAGCATATACCCTAAATTGGCTTATGAGTGGAGCAACTTATTATTGGCTTGCACGGTCTGCAATAGCGGATTTAAGCGTGATCAGTTTCCGTTGATGGATGGTTGTAGTTTGGAAGAGAATCGGGATGAACCCTGCTTGCTCGATGACTCTGATGACAACACCCT
>JAKEHD010000204.1 GCA_022615215.1 Blastocatellia bacterium | reverse complement strand
TGCTTTTGCCCATTCATGATCGACGCAAGGCCGATCTATACTCCTATCGAAAACCTCGAATCTAAATCGCAAACATCACGCCTCGCGCATCGAAGCGCGCATCGCCTCGCGCGCCACTTCACGGTCATCGAAGTGAATCGTGCGGTCGCCGAGAATTTGATAAGTTTCGTGCCCTTTGCCCGCGATCACGACGACATCGCCTTCTCGCGCTTTGCCTATTGCATAAAAGATAGCTTCGCGCCGGTCGGTAAACTTCGAGTAGGGTCGGCCCGCATTTTTCAACCCGGCCTCTATATCGCGGATTATCGCCTCCGGGTCTTCGCTGCGAGGATTGTCGGACGTGACTATCACGACATCGCTCAGGCGGGCGGCGATCTCGCCCATAGGCGCGCGTTTAGTCCGGTCGCGGTCGCCTCCGCATCCGAATACGGTAATCACGCGCCCCTCGTGATGCGTGATGCGTGATGCGTTTTGGTATGTGTATCGCTCCTCTGCACCCCTGCACCCCTGCACCCCTGCTCCCCTGCTTCGTTGCTCCCTGCTTACTATTTCGCGGGCGGTCTGCAACACGTTTTTGAGCGCGTCGTCGGTGTGAGCGTAATCGACTATGACAGTGAAGCCGGGCGCGCTCGAATCGTCCGGGTGTACGCGCTCGAATCGCCCCGCGACGCTGCGGTTTGCGGCCACGCCGCGCGTTATGTCTTCGAGGTCGAACGAGAGGGCCAGCCCCGTCGCTATGGCTGCAAGTATGTTATAGACGTGCGGCCGCCCTACGAGCGGCGAAGCGATTTCCATCGCGCCTGCGGGAGTGAAGGCCGTGAAGTTCGTCCCGGAGGATGAGAGCGTGAAGCCGTCGGTTCTCACATCGGCATCGCTTCGAAAACCATAAGTGATTGTCCTGCCTTTTGCCGTCTGTAGCAGTTTGCGGCCGTACTCATCGTCGATGTTGATGATGGCTGCGCCGGGTTCCTGTCCGAGGACGCCCGTAAAGAGCTTCTCTTTTGCGGCGAAGTAATCCTCCATAGTCCTGTGATAGTCGAGGTGATCGCGCGTGAAGTTCGTGAAGATTGCGGCGGCGAATCTCAATGCGTGCGCGCGGCGAAGCTCTATCGCATGCGAGGAGACTTCCATCACCGCCGAGCGGCAACCTGCGCCGACGGCTTGCGCGAGCATACGCTGAATATCCGCCGCTTCGGGCGTGGTATGGCGCGCGGCCAGGGCCTCTTCGCCAATACGATGATGTATGGTTCCGAACATAGCTGATGTGCCCTCGGCAGCGCGAATGATCGAGTCAATCAAGTGCGCGGTCGTGGTCTTGCCGTTCGTGCCCGTGACGCCCACGAGCTTCAACCGGCGCGACGGATGAGCATGCACGGCCGCCGCCGCATGAGCGAGAGCCGCGCGCGCGTCTTCGACCTCTATCCAGGCAGGAGCAATCGATCCCGCTTTCGAACTCCCTCCCTCACGGTCGGGGTACTGATTCCCCTCCCTCACGGTCGGGGTGCTGAATTTCCGCTCAGAGATAACAGCGACCGCGCCTTGAGAGATCGCATCGGGAATGAAGCAGTGCGCGTCGACCTTCTCGCCGCAAATCGCAACGAATACAGTGCCGGGCAAACAGGCCCGCGAATCATGTGTCACGTCAATCGCTTCCCCGGCGGTCTCTCCGGTGACGGCGACAGCGGCTATCTCTTTTGCCAGTTCAGCGATGTTCATTTATTCAATTCGTTCCCGCTGTGACGGACGCGGTTTCCGATTTGCCCTTTCTTTTTATCCGCTTTGAAAGCGTCAAATGACATACCGTATCCGGCGCGACGAGCGTGCCGGGTTTCGGGGTCTGGCTTGCGACTATGCCGCTGCCCTCGGGTATCACCTTCAATCCGTTTTGAGCGCATAAATTCACCGCTTCGCGAAGCCCCCGTCCGATCAGATCGGGCACGACCACGCTGCCCTCGCCCTTAGATGCTCCTTTGCCTTCGTTCGAGTCGTAGAAAATGTCGATAGCCGTTCGTGAGTCATCGGCTTTCGCGTCATCGGCCTTGTTCTCGACTATCGTCCAGGGAATGTCGTAGATGTGAAAATCGCCCGCTACCAATTTTGCTTGAGGGTCTTCTTCGGGCGAAATGCCGAGAACGTGCAGCGCGTCGGCTACGACCTGAGCGAATACGGGCGCAGCCACATCCCCACCCATATGAGACACCTTCGGCTCGTCTATCGAGACGAGGCAAACGATCTCAGGATTCGAGGCTGGCGCGAATCCTGCGAATGACGCGAAATGCATGGTGTGCGAGTAACGTCCGGTCGCCGGGTTTATTTTCTGTGCGGTGCCGGTCTTGCCTGCGGCGCGATAACCCTCGACCTGCGCGCGCTTGCCCGTCCCGCGGACGACGACCTCTTCGAGCATAGCGGTCAATTTAGCAGCAGTCGCCTGGCTTACGACGCGATGAGTTTCTCCGCGATGCTCTTCGAGGATGTGGCCTGAAGAAGACGTGACGCGAGAGACCAGATGCGGCTGGACCCACTCTCCGCCATTGGCTATGACGGCGAAGGCCGCCGCCGCCTGTAGGGCCGTCACCCCTATCTCGTGGCCAAGAGGTATGGAGCCTATCGATGTCGGTTCCCAGTCGCCGACTTCGCGCAGCAGCCCGCGCGACTCGGCCGGAAGCTCCACGCCTGTACGCTCACCGAAGCCGAACATCTCTATGTAACGCGCGAGCCGTTCATTGCCAAGCTCCTTTCCTATCTTGATGGCGGCGATGTTGCAGGACTTCGCCAGGGCCCTCGCCGCGGTCAGCTTTCCATGAGAGCCATCGCGGATCACACGGTTCGCTATGCGTATCTGCCCAGGGCAATCGATGTGCGTATCGGGAGTGATTTCACCCTGTTCGAGCGCAGCCGAGTAAGTGACCAGTTTGAATATGGAACCCGGCTCGAAGGGTGTCTCGATGGCGCGATTGCGCCGCTCGACATCTTTAGAGACCGACAGCTTGTTCGGGTCGAAGGTGGGAGAGTTTGCAAGCGCGAGTATTTCGCCGGTCGAGGGGCGAAGGACCACTATGGTGCCGCCGCGCGCGCGATTTGCGCGAACCGCTGAGGAGAGCGCCTTCTCGGCGTAATGCTGAATCATTACATCTATGGTGAGTGTAAGGTCAGCGCCGGGCACGGAGTCTTCTATTTCATGGTCGTAAGAGTTTTTGAGCGCGTCGACATTGACCAGCAAGCGCCCGCCCTGCCCCCTTATGAGCTTGTCATAAGTGAGTTCCACTCCGCCCATTCCCTTTTCATCTATATCGACGAAGCCGATCAGGTGCGCGGCAGACTTCCCGTTCAAATAGAATCGCTTCATTTCGGGAACGAAGCGAAGGCCGGGTATGGAGGTCGCTTCGAGGCGGTAGGACAGGCTGCCGGCCACGCCCATGGCGTTGTTCAGCTCCGCAAAGCCGTTTTGGTGTTCGTTTTGGGCGTTCACCAATCTTACCCGGGCCTCCGCCAGGCTGACCCGCGCCAGACCCTCATCGACACGGGAGCTGAGGCCGGCCGCGGCGCGGGCGCGCGCCTGTTTGGCGATGGTCTCGCGGGTGCTGAGGTCTTCCCGCGC
>JAKEHD010000203.1 GCA_022615215.1 Blastocatellia bacterium | reverse complement strand
GTTCAGAGTTCAACCTTCAGGTTGCTGGTGCTTGAATCATGCAAGCTAAAGCTTGAACTCAGAACTTCATCCCTGTCTCGGGTTCAGAGTTCAACCTTCAGGTTGCTGGTGTTTGAATCATGCAAGCTAAAGCTTGAACTCAGAACTTCATCCCTGTTCCAACCTTATGTGGTCTGATTTAGACTGGCAGGCTACCGAGGCAGCCCCGACTCTTACAATCTAACATTCGAATTATCACACGCACCACCGCGGGCGGCAAGAATACGCTTTTCGCGCTGATATATTTATGCAGTTGCCAGGGTTGAAAGAGGAATGTAGAATCGCGGCTGTAGAAGGCCCTGCCTTCCACAATCGAACATTGAAAAATTGCGAGTGAAGCTGGAGTTGGATCAGCGTGTTTATGAATCAGGAAGCGCCAAAAGATCATCAACTGACGGAAGAGGGCACCCGCGAAGACCTTCAGGGCCGCCCTCACCTTTTGATCGCTCTGGCCGAAAACGCTCTCACAGTTGCAGAGAGCCTGCGCGATAATTACTTTGCGAACACGGCTCGCTTCATAACCGCGCTGCGCCGCCGCGTCCACGAATCAGGCAAACACCCGCGCCCTATCCTCACCGTTCACAAGCTCGAAAATACTGAATGGTCGTCCGTGCAGGGCGAGGTCGTGACCTTCATCGACGGCGGATTCGGGCGGGGTCAGATCGCGAGCCAGGCCCCTATACTCCTGCGCGTGGGTTCGTATTGCGTGCGAACGGGCGAGCGCCGCATCTCACGGCGGGAGCAGTTCGGCTACTATCCGGTAATACTCGGAGACCTCGAAGGCGGCAGCAAAGAGCGCCCTGACTTTCCCGATATTGTGAGGATCACAGCCGAGCTTCTAGGCGGACTATCGGCGCTCGAACGCACGCCCGACCTGAGAGTTCTGATGTTTCACGGCCCGCTCGTCTACCTGATGGGCATATACGCGGGGCATACTCCCTTCACCGAACGCGACATCGATCTCTTCCTGCGCCAGTACGCAAAGGATCCGAAACTCGGGCGGCGCATCAAACAAGGCTTCCTGAGCGAAGCATATAAAACCATCTACCCGAAGATGACGCGCTCTTCTGATGAGTGGGCGCATAAGAGACTCTTTGAGCCGCTTGCATGGATAGCTTATCTCTATCGCCGTCTGATACGCGAAGCGCGCAAGCGAAATCCCGTGCCCATAATCGCGGGCGTGGTCGAGCGCAGCCAGATGCGCGAGTTCAGCGAAAGGGTTTTGCTTGAGCGCGTCTTTCAGGGTCTCAGGAAAAACGACCGGCTCGATTATTTCAACCGTATGTATGGCCGCACGGATCTGAACTCGCCTCGCTCGCTGCTCGATAGACTCGGCTATAAAGACTCCCTGCTGCTCGCCATGCTGCTTCATCCGGGCGAGTTTTCAGAACCCTGGGAGATAGCCAAATACGAAGGACTCCATCAGGCAGACGTTTACCTGCCGGGTCGCGCGCGTCCCGACCGCGTCGATTTCGAGCCTCTCAAACCCGGTCCCGTCGGCTTTCCGCGAGTGCGCGGCTGCTACGTCTGCATATCGGAAACCACAGAACCCGTCCGGGTCGAGGTGTTCGACGAACTTGGCCCTGCTCAAATCGAAGAAGCGGCCCGGCGGACTTATCTCTATTCGCGATTGATGCCCGACTATGGCTTTCCCGTAGGACTCGACACGGCTGATAAATTCGCGCATGTGCCCGCATGGATGGTCGAGGCTTACAGCAAGCTTATAAGGTACAATCTCGGTGTAAGCCTGCAACGCGGCGAGATAGATGACCGAGAGATGCGCCGCATACTGATTCAGGCGATCTATATGACTCATAGGGACTGGCTCTTCAGGCCCAGGAGTTGAATGATTTCAGTAGCACGGCCGTAAGGGATCGATCCCAAACGGGTCGCGCTACTGAAGGCCCAGGAGTTGAATGTCAACAGGTTCAGGCCAGCGAAAGACCGATCATTATGTGGGCACTCTGGTCGGCGAGAGCACCAGCCGCGAGTTCCGACTGGCCGTAGCGCGCGAAACTATACGCGAGCAAGACCTCATAGCCGTCGATGCCGAGATGCGCCGCCCGCAGGAAAACGCCCCGGTTGAGGAAAAAAGTCTTCCTTTTGAGGAAAAAAGTCTTCCTGTTGAAAAGATCCGCGTGTGGGCCAAGGTGCAGCGCATCGAACGAATCAATCCGCTCTTTCCTGCGGAAGCGGGGCATGAGTTGGCCGCCACGCACACGGACCCTTTCGACACGGTGCTTTCATTGAGCCGTGAAATGGTGACCGCCGTATGCCAGGTGCTCGGCGCGGAACCGCTCGACGGCAGCACGGGCGGAAAGCTCGATCATCTGCGCTACCCTCCCCAACCCGCTTCGAGCGCCTACCGGCCCGGCTCTGAAGACATTGCCCGCGTCCTGCTCGGAGACCTACAGCACAGGCAACGCCGCGCGCTCGACATAGCCACGCTTTCGAATCGCGCCGAAGTCGATGTGAAGGTCGACGGCCATTCGATAGTCACGCGACACCTTGCGATACTTGCCATGACCGGCGCGGGCAAGAGTTGGACCGCGCGGCGCATAATCGAGCAGATGGCCGAAAAGAATTACCCCATTGTGATATTCGACCCGCACGGCGATTACACGGGCCTCGCGGAAGTCGAAAGTCTCAAGAAACGAGTGCGAAGATATTACGCGCGGTTTCCGGTCTTCGAACAGGTTCCCGAAACGGTCATCGCAATGGTGGAATCTCTAGGATGGCAACTTGCCAATACACATCGCTCTCTGTTCGAAGACCTCTTTCAGGGCGCGAAGACTTTGATCACGGCAGCGCCCGATGAGTTGAGAGCCAGGACCGAATGGATAAGTCGTTATCTTGGGAATGAGAAGATCGCCAGGTATGGACTCAAGCCCGATCTCTTTCTGTTGGCCCATTTCACTTAGGCCGTAGTCGATGCGGGCGACCGCGAAGACGGCGACGCTCAGAGTCAGATAGCCGAGTGGAGCGGGCGCGAGCAATTGAAGCTCAAGCGTCAGGTGGCCGGCTGGCTGAAGGGCCTGCCCAACAATTTACGCGCGGCGGCCAAGAGGCTCTATCAGATGGAAGAGATCAGCCGCCGTGTTGCGCGCACGGGCGACCCTCTTCCGCTCGACCGCACCGAACTGGTCGGCTACGGGCGCATAAGCATAGTCGCGCTTGCGGGCTACACGGGCGATTTCCAGGCGACTATATTCAGCTTGATCGCCGACGAGATATTCAGCGCGCGCGTTTCAAACGACCTGAAACTCCCCGTGCTCTTTCTTTTGGAAGAGGCTCATACCTTCGCCCCTGCGCGCGCCGCAACGCCCGCCGAACAGCGAGCCATCACCACCACGAAGCAGATAGCTCAGGAGGGGCGCAAGTTCGGAGTGGGATTGATACTCGTAAGCCAGCGGCCCTCGCGGCTCGATGAGACCACGCTCTCGCAATGCAACTCTTACGTAATCATGCGAATGGTCAACCCTTCGGACCAGAATTTCGTGCGGCGCGTGATTGAAACCATCGGAGAGGACGAAGCCAAAATCCTGCCCGACCTCGATGTTGGCGAAGCCGTACTTTCAGGGCAGATGATAAACTTTCCCGTCCTGGTCAAGATCAAAGAGCCGCTCTCGAAAGGCGAGCGCGAAGAACGCGACGCCTTCGAGGCTCTCGATGAAGCTTATGCCGGCATCAAGGAAAGTTCGAGGATATAACTATTCAGGTGACGCTCTGTTTTTCGCAGATGGCCTCAAGAGCCGGGTTTGAATTTCACAATGTAGTCCTGCACGCTCTGGCAGGGATATAATTCTATCGTTATGTTCGATTTCCGGGCCTCCCTGCGAAGAATCGTCCGCCCGCCGGCATTCCAGGGTGAAGGATCTGATGGCGAGTTATCGTTCGACTTGCCATCACTCGTCTGTGTGAATATCCAGTATTTACCGGGCGCAATATTGCTAAAAGAAAAAACACCGTCATCCTGCACCTCAGTTCGAGAAAATCTGAGAGCATTCTCAAAATACCCTGGCTCCGCCGGAACCAGATGAACAGATATGCCAGGGGGGAGAGATTTTTCTTTTGGTGGCGATACGCGGCCTTTCAACCTTGCAGCCCCTTCAGCCAATGTTACACTCAGTTGTAGCTGAGTGCCCAATCGAACAGGGATACTATTAAGCACAGAATCAGTTTGCCCAGAGTTCGTTCCGCCCTTTCGGCTCCCCGCAGGTTCCTTCATTATCGCAACAGACTTCGTAAACCAGGTCTCGCCTGGGACAGTAGCGTTTATTCGATACTGGCCCGCACTTATACCATAAAACGACTTGTGCTAGTTGATCTGGAAGCGTCCTCGTCATAGAGTGAACCGGTGTTTAGAGTACCGCCTTCAGGCGGAAGCAATCCGTCGCCCTCGCATTCC
>JAKEHD010000202.1 GCA_022615215.1 Blastocatellia bacterium | reverse complement strand
TGCTCGGGGCTGTCGAAGAATTCGTTCAGGTCGCGCACGATTATCCTTCCCTGAAAACTACAGACCACGCCTCCGTGCGGCGGGGCAGACGAGGTAACACGGTCTTCGATTTTCAAGTCGCCCTCGCGCCCGGCGGGGACCGACCAGGCCGCAAAGTAATGGCCCGTCATCTCTTCGTCGAACGTCATGCCCAATCCGTCGGGCAGGTGGACTTCGAGCAGCGGCTCTAAAAATCCCACAGGCGGGATGTCGCTCTCGGCGCTTCGCCGCAGGCTGTAGAAGAAAGAGAATTGAGGCGTCCCGCCCGCGCTCGTCTCAAGATGAAAAAGACCGAGCGAGTTCGGGCCGAACAGGTCCATGAGTCCCGGCGGTGAAATCGTCGTGTACTTCCCGACCATGAAATCCTCGTGTACGAATCGTATCTCGTCGTGAAAGGGCGTGAAGTCGTTCAGTTGAAAATGGTCCTGTCCGAAGACAGGCTCGACAAGCCCTTCGAGCAATCCCAGAAACTGATAGCGCGATTCGAGACGGCCATCGGGTTTGAGGTCGAACTTCAAATAAGCCACCGTGCCTGTGTTGTTCGCATTCGCCACCATTCGCATCTCCCACAATCCGTTTAGTTGCTCTTTGGTCGGCGCGGCGGCGTTTTGATAGAGCGTGTGATGATCGCTCACGGTCATGTTGTCAAGCCCGTATTCCCGCGTCATCGGGAAGGTAAAAAGCCTCAAGCCGTTCGGGTAGGTGCCGAGATACACGCGGCCTATCAGAAGGTCGTCGTTTATGACTTTGAATATGTCATAGAAGCCCGACCATTGCGGTTCGGTGTAACGCAGCAGGATGTACTTGCCGGGTTCGAGCGTCCCTGTCTTCTTATCGATGGTGATCTCTTCAAGCGTGTTTTTGGCGTTGATGCGTCCGTCCGAATCGCTCGTCACTCCCTCGATTCCTTCGAGACCGGGAAAGAATCGCTTTTTGAAACTTGCGAAAAAGGCGGTCGAGAGTTGATTCAGAATGTGGCCGCGAGGGAAGAAACCTTTCCAGACGGTATCGTTTTGAATGGTGCCCTTATCGGCATCGATCTTCACCTTTCCGGTGTTTATCATCTTTTCGATGCCCTGAGTTTCGACGCGGCTGAATATGCGCTCAAGGTCGGCCTCCTTGTAATTCAATATCTCAAGCGGATCAAGCCCCGGCACCGGCACCTGCTTTTTCGGTTCGGGATATGCCTCGCCGCCTATGTGTCGGACTATGCGGTCGGCTATGCGTTCGGAAAGCGCCGAGATCGTCATAAAGGGATTCACTCCGAGGGCCGAGGGGATGAGCGAGCCGTCTGCTACGAACAAGCCTTCATGAACGCTGCCCTTGCCTGAAAAGACGCGCCCGAATTCATCGACCGCGCCATGCATGTAGTCTTCGCCGAGCGGGCACCCGCCGAGCGGATGCGCCGTTATAAGGTTGCGCAGGGTAACGAAGTTCCATAGCGGATTGGGCAGAAAACTTGCGCCGAGCGCGCGTGCGTGACGGCGCAGTTCTTCGTTTATGCGCGTAAATACCGGTTGGCGGCCCGCGTCGTCCCAATCTATCTCGACCCGCTCTTCAAGGTCCAGAAAGTGACGCTTGAGATGCAGAGTGCCCCTCGCGTCGTCGTGTCCCATGACGAGATAGAGAAGCGTGTGGTTCATCGCGTTGTTATGTATATAAGGGTCGAAGGCGTTGTCGCGGCGGCGGCGTTTTCTCTCCCTCTTTTCGTCGCCCACGTCAGTGTCCTCTGCGCCGCCGAGCGCGGCCACCGCTCCGAAGGTGAGCATTGCCGACGTGACGTAAGCGGTCGGGAAAGAGAAGTCCTCGACGATTATTCTTTTATCGAGAGGAAGATTCCCGTTATAACGCACAGCGCCCACTATGCTAGGGCCGGGAGCATTGCCCTTTGCGCGCCAGGCATGGTCCGGTTGATTTCCGAAACCGAGGGAGTTGATCTGAGGGTCGGCATTGTAGGCGACGCCGAAGAAGTCGCCATTGCCTGTGAAATTGGTCCCCACTCTCGGAGAGAGTGCGAGTCCCTTGCGCTCGGAGCGCAGAAGGATTTCCGTAGTGCCGAGCGACCCGGCCGATAAGATCACATTGGCCGCTTCGAGCGTGAAGTTCTGCGGAAAGCCGAGTTGATTGTACCTCTTGCCGTGAATGCGCCATCCGCCGCCCGCGAGGCGCTCTATCCAGTAGACCTCGACGCGCGTGAAGATGTCCGTCCCGTTGCGATGCGCGACCGGCAGGTAGTTCATATAGAGCGTGTTCTTCGCGCCCACATTGCAGCCCGTCACGCAGTCTCCGCAATCTATGCAGGGCTTCTGTGCTACCCCGTGAGCGTTCGGCCCGTCAATATCGAAATTCACCGCTAGGTTCAAACCTACGCTACGGCGGCCCATTTCGCTCGCGCGCTTGTCGAGACCTTTCACCTTCAACAAACAATCGGCCTGATCAGGTTTCGAACGGGGATGGGGCGAGACGGCAAGCATTCGTTTCGCCTCGTCGTAGAAGGGTTGAAGGTCGGCCCGCTTGATCGAACGCGGCCAGGCGACTTGTTCGAACACCTCTTCGTCGGGCACTATGGCCACGTTCGCGTTTATCAGAGAAGTGCCTCCCAGTCCTGAGCCTTTCAGCACGGATATTTCGGGAAAGGCCAGAAACTCATAGAGTCCGAGCGGGTTGAGCACGGGATTGCGAACCGCCCCCAGGACTTCGGGCAATCGGTCGGGGAACTTGCCGACCTCATATTCGCGCCCGCGTTCGAGAATGCAGACAGATTTTTTAGGCACGGCGGCCGAGATTCGCGCCGCGCTGATGGCTCCGCCGTAGCCTGAGCCGACTATCACATAATCGTACTTCTGTTTTCTTTTGTCCCAATCCTTAGACAGCATTGATGGTCTCCTTTCACGCCCGGCCACGGGGCCGGGCCTGCAACATAACATGTATGGGCGGCCCTCTGTGGCCGCCCCTCATTAGCTTTTTAGCACTCAGGGGCGGCTCGTGAAGCCCGCCCTTACATGTCTTTAAACTCGTTCACGCCGACGCTTGCGGCCAGGGCGCAAAGGCGTTTTCCAGATCACGCAGCAAAGGCTTGAGACCGGGCAGATGTCTCATCAACACGGTCCTCATGTTGGCCTCTTCTATCCAGTCAAGCCCCGTCTGCGTGTATGTCTTCGCGTTGTAGTCGTCCGTGAAAAACCGGTCGCTCTGCAAACGCCGGGTCGCCATGAGTATGAATATGCGAAACGCCGTCTCGCTGAACCCGAACCCTTCGGGCAGGCGCTCGGCATACATGCCTACCATAAGATCCACGCGGTCTATGTCGTTATTGTAAACGCGCCTGAGTTCTTCGGCCCAGGGCTTGTTATCGGTCAACTCCTCGAAGCTCTTTGCCGGGGGCATATCGATAGCACGGCGAAACTCGTTGTAACGCGGCACGCCGCGCTCACGGTCTCTGAGCACATCTACGGCCGCAAGATCGATGAGCGGTCCATCGGGTCTCTCAAGCTTCTGTAGAAATCGGGGATAATTGTGCAGAGTGATCGCGCCCGGATGCGAGACGCCGAACGAATAGAAGAGGTCCGTGAGCGAGATTTCTTTCATTATATCTCGCGCATGGCGGCCTGAGACCTCCGGCAACGTGCGTTGCTCTAGCGTTTCATTATTGGCCGTGGAACGGAAGGTGAAATCATCAGGCATAAGCGGATGCATGCGATAGACTGAGACGAACTCTTCGGTCATCGCGTAAGGCGCTCCGTGGTGGTCGGCCTTAGAGTGGCGAATGGTCGTCCAGTTGCCGTTCAGAGCAAACTTCACCGTCGGATGCGGAATTATGCCGGGGGTCCATTCTATCGTGTGAATCTTCGCCATTATGGCCGCGTTGATAAGGCGCGCGCGCGCGAAAAGCTCGTCGTCCGACCAGGATGAAAACTCTGCGCGCAGGCGGTCGCAGATTGCGTTGTGCTCAAGCGTAAAGAGCGTGTGCAACATGCTCAGACCTATCCACCAGTTGCCCGTCACCCCTGATATATCTATACCGGTTTCCGGGTCTACGGGCAGCAAGCCATCGCCGCCGAGTTTCAGCTTGCCCTCGCTCCCCGACCGCACCTTCATCATGGTCTCATTATCGCTGCCGTAAATCTGAGAGCCGTCCCACCAGTGCGTCTCTTTGTTGAGGTATGTGGGAGGACCGGCCGAACCCTGCGGACGGGTTGGATCCTTGCGAGTGCGTCTGACAGTCATAGGCCGCTCGGGCCAGGGGTCATCGTCTTCGAGAGGGATTTCGAAGGAATCGTTCTTTGCGTTCTTTCCGTGACTGAACCAGTCATGCACCATGAATTGAATCCAGGAGGCGGCAAGCAGATTGAGCGTCGTGGCAGGTATGAACTCATGGCGGGTCAGAAGTTCGAGGCTGACCTTGCGAGGGTTAGGCGTAAGCAGAACCTCGCCCTCTTCAGGGTATGCGCTATCGAGCGGCACGTTTCTGCCGAAGCGCGCGCCCACCCTTCCCATCTCAGGATGCTTGAGGTCGTTGTATGTCCCGTCCACCATGCGAGACGTTCTATGGTGCGGCAGTATGCTGCCTAAATCGGGGTTATCGGTCGAAGCAATCTTCGAGGTATCGTGAAGATTGTCTTTCCTCAATTTATCGCGTATGCGAAAGAGCCTTGTGATCCCAAGAGGGACGCTCAACTCGTGCCAGGGGCGATTGCGTGTGAAGAGCTCGCGCAATTTGTTGAAGAAGTCTGAGAAGAAATTGGTCATTTTCTATAAGCCTCCGCGAAAGAGGAATGTCGGGTTTAACCGACAGATGAATTTCGCAATGCCGAAATTCTCTCTTGAGAAAAGAGGCATTGACTTTACCTTAGCAACCGGCTCCCTGTATAATCAGGGCAATACGAACGGGCCTTGTCCGGGAGGCTGAAAGCGCCACCGGAGCCACCCCTTGCGGCTCTTTGAAACTCTGACTAGCGCGTTGTTGAGGGAAGTCCTCAACGTAAAAGTTAGAACGCCTAAGTAGAGAAACAATCGAGAATAGCATCATAGTTCTCACAGGGGCGGGCAGCCCCTTTGGTTAGAGTGGAGCGGCCACTCGTCGATCCAAGAACCTACCGGGCGACCGACCCGGAAGCCGCCTCAACTGCGGGGCGGAGGATGTCACAAACCTTTCAGGACGCGCCGGGCGCTAGAAGAAAGAAATCTTTGCCGTCCGCCGCCTCGCGGCCCGTCCGGGAAGAGATGTTGAAGAACCTGGAAGCTGAGTCGCCGGACCTTTTTGAACTCTATATTTCATTACCCGTCCCGGCGATTGACAAATATCTGCTCCACGAGATGTCATATTTATTTCTTTAAAGAGCATTCACCGAGGGCGTTACCAACTGACAGAAGAGGTCTTCACGCCCCCTATAATTCTATAGACGCAAATTCGCCGGAAAGTAATGCATGACCGGCAAACGTATTTCGATGCGTGGAGAAGCAGCCTGAGAGTCGGCATTGCCGGTTTATCAGATCAGAGGTTGTAACGCGAAGCGTTATCTCGCGTGTGAGGCAGGTTCAACCCTTGCTGCTTACTCTTTGCCATCTCCGTTCGAGGCATCTGATATTACCCACTAGAATCGAAACCCAGACGGCCCAAAGGGAAAGTGTATATTCGAGACGGGGCGGAAACAGAGTGAAAATCCCTATCAGGCTCGCGAGCCATAAAACAATGATCAGAATAAAAAAGGGAGCTCGGCCGAAAGCCGCTTTGATTTTTTCCAGGGCGAACAGATAAAGTCTCTTCCCGCCCGATAATGCCGAAGCGATTGAGAGACCGACATAAACATAAACGCTCGCCAGAGAGTCGCTCCCGGTCTCGCGCAAGAACGAAACGAGCGCGAGCAGTGTTGCCAGCCATAAAAATATGAGAAACACGGTCCAGGCATCGCTGTCTAATTTCAATCTCGAATATGTCTCGCGTCTTTCCGGGTCGTCCATTAGATTTTTTCTCCCCGTCATAACGCGCCCCTTGACGAGCCGTTGCGACGATGCCTGACGCGATAATGAAGCTCTCTCGTCAAGACACATGCTTCTACGAGAATGTTTCGGGATTCGGTTTGCGACGGGGTTGAACGCCAGGGCGGCATCAAAGGTGAGAACCGTACAGCAAGAGGCTGGTTATGAGATCGATAAAGGGGCAAGCCGCGGTCTTGGGACAAAGCCCTGACCTCAGCCCGCCCCCGTAATTTACTACCAGACGAACGATAAACTGAATACCCCGTTTACCGAGCTTCCTCTGCTGGTTTCAAAAGAAAAAAACTCATCCCTTTCCGTGACTTTGTTCAACTGGGCAGAGTATCCCAGGCTGAAATCAAGGGCCACATTCTTCTTTAAGTAATACTTGTATCCGGCGTGAGGCCGAACCGAGAGGTTGCCTGTGAAGTTTCTCGTCACATCGCTTACAGCGAATTCTCCGCCCACGAAGGGAAACCCTCTTGCCCCTTCTCCGGCAAAGTTGTAGCGGTAAAATCCCGTAAGCCCCAGACGGAAGAAGGTGTTGCTATTGCAATCTTCGTCGATGAGTTGCTCGTTCTGAACTACTCGACGGCAAAACCTCGACCGGAATATGTTCATATCCGTTCCTCCCCCGACCTCATGCTTTCGAGTGAGGAAATAACCGAGTCTCCCTCCGAGGCTGAATCCCTGGCTCCGACTTCTGGTTCTGGTTTCCTCGGAATTCCCCACGATTCTCGTTATGGTCTCAGAGGCGTCGGCGGTGAAAGAGAAGCTGCTGGAGAAAAACTGCACTTCCTTACTGCCTTTCTCCTGCTGGGCGCAGACAGAATGGCAGCAAAAAAATGGGATTGCAAAAACGAGCAATCCTCTTCCCAACGATTTGACGAATTTGCCTGTCATGCAAATCTCCTTTGCGATTCACATATAGGGCCCATCCGCTTCGGTTCCTGAATACAAATCTTAAAACGTCGAAGACAGATCAAAGTTTCATGTTATATCCGTAATGACATTGAGAATACTTATGACTCATTCGGAAATCCTTTTGGAACCATTTTCTTGTGAGGATTGCCGAGCTATGGCGCTAAGGCAGGTTTAGGATTATTTCAGGTCCATGTGCTTCACCGGAACCAGCCGGTGTCCGAGCATATCGACTGCCGCCTGAGATTGCTCAAGTATTATGTAGCCTATCAAGGGGTCATATATGCCATCTTCAGGATTCATATCAACAAACAGCACTTCGTTATAGATCGGGCGAAATCCCTCGATTTCGATCTTTACAGGGCCGCATATCTCGCCTTGAACTGTTTCTTGAGTGGCGGTCTCAAGGTCTATTTTTTGAACGGCGTCCAAATCTCCGAGGCGATCTTTCCATGCGCTCGGCAACACCATGAACGCAGCGCCTGTGTCCACCAAAGCATCGCACCTTATCGTTATCGCCGGGTCGGAGATGCTGCTTATCTTGACTGATGACACCAGCCTTCTCATAGTTCTCATAGTATACCGCACTCCAGAAACAAATCCGAATCAATCAGCCATCTCATCGAGCGCCGCGCCCAATCGCTCAAGCCCGGCCTCGACTGTCTCCGGTGTGCCTCCGAGTCCTATTCGAAAATGCTCTTCCATTTCGAAGAACTTTCCGGGCACTACAGTCGTCTCGTACTTCTCGCGCAGCAAACGGCACAACTCATCTACTCTTCCGCCCATCAGTCGGGGAAACGAAGTCGTACCATACTCTGTTCTCACCGCTTTCAGGTCTTCGCGCGAATCGAGAAATTGATCGAGAGCCGCCCGGTTCGTTTCCAATCGCGCACGCGCATGCTCGGCAATCGACTTGAGATTATCGAATGCCAGGACGCTCAATAGCTCGGCCGCGTGTGGCGGAATCACTCCGAACAGGTCGTTCAATCGCCACATCTTTCTTGCAAGCTCGGGGCTTGCAAGCGCCCAGCCGCAGCGAAGGCCGCTCAACCCGTAAGCCTTCGTCAGGCTGCTTGTGACAAGGAACTCTTCTCCGAGGTGAAAAGCCGAGCGAGGCGCGCGGTCAAACATAGCTTCCAGGTAAACCTCATCGACCAAAACTCGCGCCCCCCGGCTTTTTGCCATCTCCCATAAGCGAGCGAGCGTTTCGTTATCCGTAAATGCGCTGCTCGGATTGTGGAGGTTCGTGATGACTATCAGGCGCGTTCGAGGAGTCAGAGCGCGTTCCACCTCTTCGGGAATGATGCGAAAACCGTCTTCGAAGCGGCGCGCGAAGCGATTGATCTTCGCGCCCAGATAAGAGGCAAGCGACACGAGCAATTCGTAAGTCGGATGCTCGATCAGCACTTCGTCGCCGGGTTCGAGAAGCGTCGCCATCGCAAGGTGATTTGCCATCGAGGTTCCCATAGCGGCGACGACCGATTCAGATTCGACATCGAATTTCGCGGCTATGCGGCTGAGGAGCGGTTCGTATCCGTACCCGCCCGGCCCGCTGAGTTCAAGGTCTTCCAGTCGAACCGGGAGGTCCGCAATCGAGCGATTCGCAAGCCCGCTCGTCGCAAGGCAAAACCGCGCCCCTGAGCGAGTCTTCGCCCACTCCATATAATCAGAACTCTTCAGGCGATCAATCGCGCTCATCCTTACTTCCTCCACCAGCGCCATGCGTAATAGACCGGTATCCCCGCCGCGAGTATCCCAAGTCCTATGAGGCTGTTTTTCGGGTATTTATAAATCGTGCTTGCGACGACCAGCCAGCACGCCACTACGAATAGCGCAGTCGTCACGGGATGGCCCGGTATATTGTATGCGCCGGGGTTCGAGGTTTCTCTCGCGTCGCGGCGTCGAAACACGAATATGCAGGTGGCGGTCAGGCCGAAGAAGATGAAATCGACCGACACCACGTAATTGAGTATCTCTTCGTAGCGGCCCGAAATCGCGATCACAACGGCGAGCGCCCCCTGCAAGGCTATGGCCACAGCGGGAACGCGAGTGCTCGCGCTCAACCACGCGACGCTTTTGAAAAACGCGCGGTCTTCGGCCATTGCGAAGTAGACGCGCGGCGCGGTCAGCATGCCCTGGCTCAAAAAGCCGAGCGTCGAGATGGCTATCCCGACGGCTATCAAGCGCGCCCCCCTTTCGCCCATCGCCAGTCGCATAACCTCGGTCGCGGGCGTCTTCGTACCGGCCAGCTCCTCGACTCCGAGCGCGCTGACGCAGACGAAGTTCACTGCCAGGTAGAGCAAGACTACACCCATAACTCCTATAATCAATCCGCGCGGCAAGTTTTTGCGCGGCTCGCGCACCTCGCCCGCGATGAAGCTGGCCGTCTGCCATCCCCCGTAAGCGAACATCACCGGCACGAGCGCCGCGCCGAAATCGATCAACACCGAGCCGGACGACGCGGGCGATGATAAATTTTCAGTTGGCGCGCCGCCCGCCGTCGCCTCGCCGCCTGCGTTCAGTCCCACGAGGACCAGCATGGCAATCGCCGCGATCTTCAATACCATGAGAATGTTTTGGACGGTGCTTCCTGCGCGCACGCCGAGGCAATTGATCACGGTCAATGCGCCGAGCGCAAGGGCGGCAACTTTCCAGTCGGTCATCTGTATATTGGTGAGGTCCAGGAAGTAACCAGCGAAGGTCACAGCGACCGCAGCCATGCCTCCCGATTGAATGACGAGCAGAAGCGCCCAGCCGTACATGAAGGCGACCGCCGGATGATATGCCTCGCGTATATAAGCGTACTGGCCTCCGACCTCCGGGCGTCGCGCGGCAAGCTCCGCATAGACGAACGCGCCTCCAAGCGCGATCAACCCGCCGACCGCCCATGCGCCGAGTATCAAAGCGGGAGTGTGGACCTGACGGGCGACCACGTAAGGATTGATGAATATGCCTGCGCCGATGATCCCGCCCATCACGATCATCGTCGCATCGAACAGCCCCAGTTGGCGGGCGAGTTTCGGGGCTGCTCCGACAGGGACGGCAGCCGTTTCTTGAGACCCTTCGCTTTCAATTGGCTCACTCAATGGATCATCGTCTCCGATCTATAACGGGATTAAGACGGGTTGCAAACGCTACTCCCCTTCGTATAACCGTCTTACACCTGTTTCACAATCAACCTCTTCCAACTCTTTTGCTTCACAGGTATGAAATGAGATGACAACCATATCCCTTTCTTCAGGAAAGAACTCATGTGGAATTCCTTCGCCTATCACATACCATGTTTCATCCGGCAAGCGATCCGACAGCCCGTATCGAATCATCCTTTTACTTGTCTCTGCTATTCGGGCCTTTCCCTGCCCTTCGAGCATAACCATATGCTGGATACTATTGGGATGGTAATGACGCCCCGATGGAACATCCTTTTTCAGCACAAAAATCCATCCCGATTCGATGTTTTCAGGCAGTTCGGATTTTACAGAGTTCAGGTCTATTACCGACCAGACGAATGACTCCTGGGCATGACCGATTTCCTCTTTCAATTCTTGAATCTTTTCCAGGATACTCTTTTGCTTCAAGAGAGATTCGACCGACTCATTCAGTTTTACAAGATAATCAACAGTCATTTCGCCATACCGATAAGTGTTGAGATCGCCCCTTATTCACCTGATGACGTAACCTGAATTCAAACAGTCTTCAAGCCCTCGAAGGACCGGTCGTCGTTCCGCCTGATTTGAGTTGTATGCGCTCGCGCATGCGAAGTTGCCATTTGGTCTTGGCCGTGTCTTCTTCCTCGAACTGGCCGAGCGCTTCGATGAGCGTCTCGCCTCCCGCCTGTCGCGCTTTCATATAAAGCAGAGAGGTCACGATCGAATAGAGCGGCACGAGGAAGAAGTTCATCCCGATTCTTATCAATTCCGAGAGGCTCGTGGTCACTTCCGAATCCTGATGTAACCCGAACCTGTAGGTAAAAAGACCGATGACGAACCCTATTATCACGGAAGCGAGGAACGGTATTAAGAAATGAATCGTGATTATAATGATCGCAGTGCGCCTCACCCGCCGCACAAGCGATTTGGCGCGCTTCATGGCTGCACGCCCTTTTATATCTTCCATCATCAGCACCGGAGTGACGAGCACATAATTGAGCATGAATATAAATCCGGGAATGATGCACAACGCCAGTCCGAATACGATTATGAGGCTCACCAGGAGCACTGTGGTTAGAAAAGGCCGTAGCTTCTTTTTCAAGGCGGCAAACGCAGTGCGTAGATAGAGAGGTCGCAAGGGGGCCACTATCAACTGAGTCACAAGCCGCACGATCACGCCACCGGTTATCGCCGCTGCCAGGAAGGTGACAATCAGCGAAAGCAGCCCTATCACTATGGCCACTATCACCCCAGGCACTCGCGGCATCGTCTTTAGTGCCATCAGCACGCTGTTGGTCAAGCGTAAAATGCCGAGAATTATCAACGGCAGATTTACAAGCAATGAGAGGCGAAGAAAGAGAGGCGCATGCTCGCCGAAAATCGCTATCGATTTGCGCAGAATCGCGCCCGCTCCTTCGGAATTGGCATGCAGGGCGCTCGCAAAGCCTTCGGCGCTCGCGGGGCGTTCATCGGGATTTTTAGCGAGGGCCGACATCACCACCCGTGCAACTTTCTTAGGGACTTTGGGATTCTTTTCCCTGAGCGGCGGCGGCGGCTCTTCGATGTGATGCCTCATCACTTCGCCCAGATCCCCCGTGAAAGGTGTCTCGCCCGTAAGCATTCGATAAGCGATCACTCCGAGGCTGTAAATATCCGAGCGTGCGTCGATAGCGCCCCCGCTGCACTGTTCGGGCGACATATAAAGCGGAGTGCCGAGAATCGAACCTGCGCGGGTCAGCCCGTCTACCGGGTCCGTGTGTGACTGTTGCCCGATGCGGCGGGTCTCGCGGTCTATAAGGCGCGTCTGCTCCGTATCATCAACGACAGGTTGCTGCACGAGAGTGGCCGCTTCCGCCTCTTGGGGCGTGGGGTGCAGGGGTGAAGACATGCAGGGGTGCAGGGGTGCAGGGGTGCAGGGGTGCTCGG
>JAKEHD010000024.1 GCA_022615215.1 Blastocatellia bacterium | reverse complement strand
TGAAAACCCGATGTCGCAGCCAAAGCGCCGCCGATTGCGGCGCACTCCAAATATGTTCTGCACTTGCGGAAAAACTTTCATTTTACCCCGCGCGCAGTATAAAAGCTGGCGTTTGGCAATGTCGTCGAGAACGCCGACGAACTCAAAGCCCAATTGCCCGGTCAGTTTGTCAGGCGGATAATCTTCCAGGCGAGCCAGCACACTCTGACCTAATTCCAATCCTCTGCGTTGGTCTTGAGTGGTATCCAGGTAAAAGGACAAAGCCTTATATGGATTCTCTATTGAATCCTGCGCGGCCAACGCCAGATTCAGCGCGGTAGTGAGGTTTTCGTATTCAAGCCTCGCAAGCAACTGCCCTATCTGCTTCTCCTTCGCTTCTTTGGATTCCAGTAGCCCGGCTATGGCATCGCCTACATCATCATAATGCAACCGGAAGGCTGTCTCTACGGCAAGCCTCACCTCTGATTGATCGGGCGCGTTCAGGTGGCCGCGCAGGAAATAGGGGAAGATCGGTTGCAATCGCAGATAGACGGGAATGTCAGGGTCCGCGCCGAGTAACCCCTAGTTGGCCGCTTCCTTCAAAACCTCTTCCCATCGCTCAAAAGGCAAGTGAGCCAGCGCCGACTGCTCGCGCAATCGGATGGTGTACTGCTCCATCCATCCCAGATTCACCACGCCTGTGAAAGGAGCCAGGCAGATCAGAAGGCCCTGAGCATCGGGCGAAAGGTTGCTGTGCGAGTAGTCTATGCAGCGCAGTATGCTTTCGGTCTTCTTCTCGGTGTCGCCCCGGTCCAAAGCCACGTCGCCCGCCTCTAATGCCGCAAGCACCTGCGCAGGCGTCTGCCTCACAAGATTCGCAAGCACTACCTCAAGCGCGAGCGGATATCCGTTCAACAGCTTGAGCAGTCTTTGAAAATCCTCCTCCCCGCGATAGCCCGTCGCCCCGCACCGCTCAAGTATCCGGTCGGACATCAGCGATGCCGCCTCCGCGTCGAGTCCCGGCATATCGTAGACGTTATCTTCAAACGTCCCTCCAGCAAGCCACTCCTCGCCCCCGCGCGAACCTAACAACACGAGCGTGCGCCCGTCCGCAAGATCCACGAGAAATCCCCGCAATGCGTCGCGCTCCTCCTCCGGCAGTATGTTTCTGATAGCGAGATGCGAGCCGGTGATCGATTCGAGGTTATCGAGTATCAACAGGTGTCTGTGGGCACGCAATCGCTCGGCCAGCATCTTCTGCTGCGCCTCAAGCCCTAGCGGATGAAACCCCGCGTATTCGATTTCGCTGAACAATTGCTTTGCGATCTCGGTGATTATCCACTGACGAGTCCAGGCGCTCTCGTCGTAGCCGAAATAAAATACACGGTCTATGAAATTCGTCTTCTGCCACCACGCGCCGAGATGCTTGAGCAGAGTGGTCTTGCCCGCTCCGCCCATGCCTCGCACGAGCAGGATGTTGCGAACCGAAAGCAATCGCTTTTCGATCAGTAGAATGTCGAGGTCGCGCCCGAAGAAACCATAAGTCGGTTTTGGAAAAGCGAAACTCGCCGCCTGACGCTCATAGTATGCCTTCCGTTCATCGGGCGTGAACTCGCGCGTTGCAAGCTCCATCTCTCGGTTTTGATAAACGACGGGCAGCAACCAGTCTTCGAGGTCTATGATCCGATTGAAGTACGCCTGCCGCCCCTTGCGATTTTTCAACTCCTGACGTGCGCGGCGGATGGCTACGGACAATTTCTGTCCCGCGAAGAGTTGCTCGTAAAGCGTGCTCATCATGAGTTCGGCGGCGCTGACCGTGACTGAATAGCCCATTGCAAGGACCATCTGCACGCCCGCTTGCATCAGGTGGCTGCCGAGGCTCGTCTCAGCCGCTCCTATCTGTTTGCCCGACTCACAGGCATTGAGAATGGCTATGGGCACCTGATGGTTTATCAAGAGTCTGGCAAGTTCGCTCGCTTTCACAGGGTCGGCCTGCCCTTCTTTTTCTCCCTCAAGGAACAGGAAAGCCTTCAGGCCGTCATACTCCTCTATGTTTGTGCGCCCGTACCGCGCATTGTATAGAAGGCCGCCGGTCTCGATTCCTTTCTTTAATTCTTCGTGTTTCAACAGAGAGCCATGAACGTCGAAGTGTATGACGTGATATTGGCCTGTGCCGTGTTTTTCGAGGTGCTTGGAAAGGGCTTCGTAAGTGCCGGGGCGAAGGATGTCTATCTGCACGCGCGCGGCCGCCTGTTGCAACCCGTCGATCAGGGGGCGCGATATAGTGCGATAGCCCACGTCTCGCTTGCCTCCGGGCCGGGCCGTCACTATCAGCAGATTGATAGCGGGCGCAGCGCGCAGAGACGCCTGCACGGTTTGAGGCTTGATGTTCTTGCGCACCATCGTCGCGTGCAAAGCGAGAGCATCAGGCTGGCGAGGGTCTTTCATCGCTTCCCAATGGAGCTTATGAAATTCTGGCGAACCGGCTATTTCGATGCTCACATTTTCGAGGCCGCCGCGCAGCATATCTTTGTAGAGGGAGTGAGCATCGCGGTCTGCGAACACCTGATTGAAGAGGGCCTCGCCGTATCGGGCGATGCTTTCGGCAGCGGCATTCGCTTCGACTTCGCCGACGAAGGGAAAGCGCAGATACTCTTCGAAGTACCATTCGAGCAACGTTTCTTCTTTTGTAGAGAAAGGGTCCGAGACGGTGATCGGATAATCGCCTCCATTATCGAAGCTGACAGAGGCATTCGTGCCATCTGCGGCGTCGGGGCGCTCGCTTATTTTTATCAGGGGCATCCGGTCTACTCCTTTTCGATCAAACGGCGATCAGGTGTTCATTCGCACAAAGCCATCATACACGATTTTGGAGTGCTGCGACTTGTCGCAGCTTTCTCAAGGAGTGACGATTTCGTCTACGACTTATCGCCCCACTGTGGGTAGACTGGCCGCGACGATAGAGTAATACCCTCTGTCGCAGCCTAAAAAGCGGTGACAAGTCACCGCACTCCATAATGTAAACTGCTCTAAAACATGTAGACGGAAAACGGAGGGGATTCGAGGCAAAAATATTTCAGGCGCGTTTGAGCTTCACTCGATCACCGCTTCAGCCAGCACGGGCAGGTGGTCCGAAGGGAATCGCCCGTCCCACGTGTCCGAGAGTATGCCGTGTCGAAGCACCCGGACCCGGCCCTTCACGAGTATGAAATCTATCTTTGAATCGGGAACGAGCGCCTTGAATCCGTTGAACGTGGAGGTGGGACCGTAGTGGCCCTGCGCGGAAATATAACGAGCATCTCGCAAGGCGAGCGCGGGGTTATCGCTCTTCTTGCCCGTCAGGACGCCATAACCATCGGCGGATTCATTGAAGTTGAAATCCCCCGTGACCACTACCGGATGGCGGGCGGCGATCTTTTCAATTCGGGCGAGCAGGAGGCGCGCGCTTTCCGTGCGGGCGCGTTCGCCCCGGTGATCGAAATGCGTGTTGAAGTGAAAGAAAATTTTCGAGGTGGCTTTGTCTTTGAACCTGGCCCAGGTGACTATGCGGGGCAATGCCGCGTCCCACCCACGGCTTCCGGGCGCGTCGGGAGTCTCCGACAACCAGAAGTTCGCGCTCTCAAGCAGATCGAAGCGATCCTTGTTGTAAAAGATCGCTGAAAACTCTCCCTTCGATTTGCCGTCGTCGCGGCCTACCCCGCACCATCCGAATCGAGGGAGCAGTTTTTCGAGATCATCGATCTGATCTTCGAGGGCTTCCTGCACGCCTGCGAGGTCTGCCCTGTGAAAACGTATGAGGGCGGCGACCATCTCTTTTCTTTTCGGCCATGCATTCTCGCCATCCGCAGGATTGTTATAACGAATGTTGAAAGAGACCACCCTGAAATAGCGGCCCTCGTCTGTGCCCGCTTCAATCCCACTCGATAGCAGAACGACTGACAGCAGCAAGAGCGCGAGCGCGCATGCGAGGGACCGTTTCATCTTTTTCACTCCGTCGTCAGCCATCAAAGCGACTGGTCGGGCGCGACCGCTTTTCTGGTTTTCAGGTAATAGGCGAGTTGCCCGAACAGGATTATGCCGAGGTAATCGAAGAACAGATCGGCGAGGCTGAAACTCCTGAAGGCGATGAACAATTGAGAGAATTCTTCGAGCGTCACAAGACCCGCGACCACGAGGCTGCTTTTTAAAATGTTAAAACCCCACAGCCTGACTCTTGAGCCTGGAAAGCTCAAGGCCACGACGAATGAAAGCAGTCCCATCAAAAAGAAGTGGCCCAGCTTGTCGTGAAAAGGTATCGCTTTTATGTGATTGAAGACCGCTTCGTACTCTTTTCGATCAGCCATGTAGATGATCGCCGCAAGCACAAGAACGTAAACGGCAGTCAATATCTTGAATCGCATATAATTTTCAGTCCTCAGCTATCAGTCCTCAGCTATCAGTATTCCGCTTTCAGTCTTCAGTCTTCAGTCTGATAGCTGACGGCTGACGGCTGATAGCTGGTCCCCGCCTAGCCGAAGCAATAGAGCACTCCGTCCTGCGAGCCTATCACTATGCGGCCCGATGCTATGGCGGGTGAGGCCGAGAGCGGCGCGCCCGCGTTGAATTCCCATAATTTCTTTCCGGTGGCAAAGTCCAATACATAAAAATTGCCGTCGTTCGAGCCGATGAACACGCGGTTGCCTGCGAGTGCAGGCGAAGACTCGACGCGCGCCTTCGTCGGAAAAGTCCAAATCAGCTTGCCCGTGCGCGCGTTTATGCAATGGACCATCTTGTCGCGGCCCCCGAGCACTACGCGCCCCTGGAAGACCGCCGCAGATGAATAGAATGGGAACTGGCGGCGCGGGTTCACGTAGCGCCACATCAGACGACGCGACTTCAGGTTTACGCCCAAGACCTCGTTGTTGAAAGTGCCATAGTAAGCCGCCCCTCCGACGAGCGTCGGCGAAGCTCCGGTGTAAGCGCCTGAGTTGACTTTGTACATCTCCCTGCCGTCGGATATGCGAATGGCGCGAAATATCTCGTCACAACCGGCGATGTAGGCCAGCCCATTCGACACAGCCGGAGTGCAATGCACATATCCGTCGGTCAGGACTTTCCATTTGAGTTGACCGTCGCTCGCGCCCACGCAATAGAGGTGCCCGTCGTAAGACCCTATGAGCACACGGTCTCCGACCACGACGGGCGATGACTTGATCTCGCCGTTCGTCTTGAACTTCCATAGCCCTCTGCCGTCGCTCCGATTGACCGCGTGCAACCATCCTCCAAGATCGCCTATGAAGACCGCATTGGCCGTCGCCGCCGGAGACGATTCGCCTATGGGTTCTCCCGTGCTGTACTTCCACCGGAGGGAGCCGCTCTGCAAATCGACGGCTATCAATCCCGCCTTCTCAGATCCCACATAAACCGTGCCGCCATAGATCGCGGCCGATGACTCTATCACGCCTCCCGCTTCGTACTTCCATAAGAGTTTCAGATTGTCTGGAACACCGGAGGTCGACACTCCCGTCAAATTATAGTGCCCCCTGAACTGTAGCCATCCGTCCGAAGGCGAAAACTCCTGCATAGCGGCTGTCGCCGACGGGTTGGAATGGGCCGCAGGCAAAAGATAGAAACCGGTAAGCAGTAAGCAGACGGCAAAGAAGCAGAGGAGCAGGTGGCGAGCTGACGCGGTGACGCGGTGACGCGGTGACGCGGTGACTGACCACTGACCACTGACCACTGACCACGTAAGAAAGAAATCTTTATGACTGCTGACCACTGCTTTTACTAAAACGCGCATTCGTAAACCTCCAGAGCGCCCTCGGCCCCGAAAGGCCGGGGATTGTATCGCCCGGTCCACTGATCTGCTGCTTCGCGGGCGAGCACAGGTAAATCATTTTTTGAAATTCCAACCGAACCGAGACCGCCGGGCAGTCCGCCCGCCGCGATCAGTTCTTCAAGCCTCAGAGCCAGCCCTTCACCGGCATCGCCATTGTCTGATCGTTTACCGGCAAGGAGGAGAAGCTCTCCGTAACGGTCGCGCACTTCGGAGCTGTTCCATCGGACAACGGTTGGAAGCAACAAGGCGATGGCTATGCCGTGCGCCGTGCCGTAGTGAGCCGTCAAAGGATTTGCGCAGGCGTGCGTTGCTCCAAGCATGGAATTTTCAATCGCCAGGCCTGCGTAATAAGCTCCGAGTTGCATGGCGGCGCGCGCCCCTATGTCCGAAGGGTCGGCGAGCACGCGCTCGTAATTTCGTTCGAGCAATCGCCACGCCTCGCGCGAAAAAATATCCGACAGCGGATTGCGCCTCGTAGTGACGTAGGTCTCTACGGCGTGGGCTATGGCGTCGAACCCCGTCGTGGCGGTGACGGATGCGGGCTGAGAGACCGTCAATCGCGGGTCGAGAAGGGCTACGCGAAACGCCGCTTTCGGATCGCCGCATGCCATCTTCACGTGAGTTTTCGCATCCGAGATCAGCGCATAACATTGAGCTTCGCTGCCCGTCCCGGCGGTCGTGGGAATGCCTATCATCGGAAGCATCGATTTCGTCGCTTTGCCGTATCCCCAATAGTCGCGCATCGTTCCGCCGTTGGTCAGAAGGAAGTTTATCCCCTTTGCGCAGTCCATAGAGCTTCCGCCGCCAAGCCCTATTATCGAGTCTATGCGGAGCGAAGCGGCGAAGTCGCGCCCGCGTTCTATCATGTCGGTGTCGGGGTTCTCATCGAAGTCGTGGAAGCAGAATACATCGACTCCGGCACCGGCGAGAATCTTCGATGCTTCTCCGACGTGGCCCGCTTCTACGAGTCCTGCATCTGCTACGAGCAGAGAGCGTCGGAATCCGAGTTCGCGCGCCAGATCGCCGAGCCGCGCGATGGTTCCTTCGCCGAATACGACCCGCGTGTGAGTCTGAAAATCGAATGGCACCATATTACTTGAGGATAAAAGGCGAGAGAGAAAATGTGAAGAGCGAAAACGCGATTCATGGAAATCAAGCCCTGACGTCATATTCCCTTTCAACCCAGTCCTCCCATAAAAGACCACTGACCACCAATCCCCGACCCCTGATCACTGGTCGTTGACCCGCTGATGCAAGTCGTGATGGTTGTGCTAAAATGTCGAGGACACGAAAAGATTGAGTCGAAGGTTGGAGAATAATATGGCAAAAAGGTTGAAAGATATTAAAGAGATCAAAATTGAAAGACCTCAGAGAGCTAAACTTTCTGCAAAAGAGGTAATCAAACGTATGGAGGAATTCCCAAAGCGAAAGGAGAAATTCATTGCCGCTGTCCGAAAAGGTAAGAATTGAAGTTTATGTTCCTGTTGACCCAGCCCTCGCAATAAAAGCCTACTGACCACCAGCCACTGACCTCTGACCACTGCTTTTCAATCCCGCGCATTCAAGGTAATCTTTTATCTGCGTGCCCTTCGCATCCCTGTTTGAGAGGGCGGTCCTTCGCAAGGCTCGCTCTTATGCGAACATGATCCAATCGAGGTATAGGTAACGGGTGGATATGAGAAGTAATTCCATCTTGGGACGGCGATGGATAAGGTGGTCCTTTATATTCGGTTGCTGGACGCTTTTTGCAGCGTTCTTCTTCGGACAGGGCTACATTCAACAGGCTTACTGGGGACGGGCCGATACCTGGAAAGAGGGCCTGACCTCATGGCTTATATGCGCGTATCTATGGGCCGCCTTGACTCCGCTGATACTTCGCCTCGCCCGCCGCTTTCCAATCGAGCGAAATAACTGGCAGCGCGTGCTCGCTATACACGTCTTTTCCGGGGCGATTGTGTCGCTCCTTCAACTCAGCATATACACTGTGGTCCGCTATCTGCCGTTCTGGGCGCCGGCGCGCGCCCTGACCACGACGGAAGCCTTTCAGCGAGTCTTCATCGCGGAGTTTCATATCGGGCTGCTCGTCTACTGGGCTATCATAGGTCTCAGCCACGCATTCGATTACTATCACAGATACCAGGAGCGCGCCTTGCAGGCGTCACAACTCGAAACCCGTCTGGCGCAGGCTCAACTCGACGCCCTCCGAATGCAACTCCACCCCCATTTTCTATTCAACACCCTCAACACGATTTCAGTGCTGATGCTAAAGGATGTAGACGCCGCGAACCGCGTGCTTCATCGCTTGAGCGAGATGTTGCGCATGACTTTGAAGAACATAAACACGCAGGAGGTCGCGCTCAGACAGGAGCTTGAGTTCCTCGAATTATATCTCGAAATAGAAGAGGTCCGTTTTCGGGATCGTCTGACGGTGCGCATGAAGATAGACCCCGCGACGCTCGATTTGCGAGTGCCCTACTTGATTCTACAACCGCTCGTGGAAAACGCCATCCGTCACGGCATAGCCCCGCACGAGCGCGCAGGGTTGATAGAAATCACGGCCGAGCGAAGGAACGGAACTCTGCAACTTCGAGTCAGGGACAATGGCGACGGGTTGAAACAAGAGTCGCAAACTCGGCTTGGGCGAGGAATAGGTCTCGCAAATACTCAGGCGCGACTCGAACAGCTTTATGGCGCGGCTCATCGTTTCGAGTTGGGTAATGCCGAAGGCGGCGGCTTTATGGTGACTCTGGCCATACCTCTGCGCGCGGGCGCTGCCCTCATTGCCGGAGAATGAGAGATATGGAACCGATACGCACACTGA
>JAKEHD010000201.1 GCA_022615215.1 Blastocatellia bacterium | reverse complement strand
TTGCCCGCCAAAGTGAAGGTCAAGCCCGCTTCTCGCTCGACTTCGGGCGAAAGCGTCTCCTTCAAGAAGATACAGGTCAAGGGCGCGGCCCAGCCGGGCACGTACCCGCTTGAATTCACAGCCACAGACCAGACGGGTCGCGTGCGAACGGCTACGGTCAATCTTGTGATCCAATAGCAATCGCTAATTGCCCCGCGCGCCAGTATATAGCTCTGATCGAACATCCTTGAGCCGCTCTTGTGCCGAGCGGCTCCTTGCATTTTTTCCGCCTTCGTCCGCAAATCAATTCTTCAGGCGCATAATCCGATCAGGCGAAATTTTTCCTGCATTTGATGCGCGCTCGTATGGAGAAAAATCTCATTGATGTGTATCCTTTGATTTGGAGCAGGCTGAGGGCCGTGTCCGAGTATCTTTTAGAATTATTTTGAAGCAACCTCACAGACGCTACAGTAAACTAAGGAGTTTTGAAAGAATTACTTCTCGTTTTAGAAAAAGAGTTGACCCTTATGTACGGGCGACCCTCAGTGGTCGCCCCTCGTTGAAAACCATCGAGGGGCAGCCCGCGTAGTACAACCCTTATCTGGTTAAAGCATGGTCAAATATCCATTGGCGAGGTATGAAGACGGATGAGCCGTTTGATGTTCGTCTATTTGACGGGTTCCGAGAAGGGCAAAACCCGCATATTTACACAAGACCACGTGACGATCGGCACGTCGGATGACTGCGACCTGACACTCGTGCCTGAGGAGAGCGGGACTCTGCCCGAAGGCGTGCTCTCAGATATCTACGACAGCCAAGGCACGTTTCACCTGTCGCCGCGCGTCGAGATGGACGGCCTGACGATCACGATCAACGGCGAAGCGCTTACAGAAGACCACTCCGAAACAGGCTATCCTCTGCGCGATGGCGACACCCTCGAATTCGGACGGGAAGGTTCGAATGCGGGCGTCCTGTTTCAGGTGATGCCTGAGAACTTCTCCGCCGCAAGCCTCGTCCGCCGCAACAACCTCAGCGTAGAAGAAGCGCCCCGTCAGCCCGTCCATCCGCTCACGGCGACGCTCTTCGTCAAGGAACTCACCGCAAGCCTGTGGGCCGAAATACCCCGCCGGGCGAGGCATATAGGTTTGACCGTAGCCGGGGTCTTTACGCTCGCAATCCTCGGCGTCATCTTCTTCGCTTTCCTGGTGCTTCATCGAAACATAGACGAGATAGGAAGTCTCCGCAAACAGACCGAGCAGGCGCAAGCGCAACGCGATCAGGATCAGGAGATGATCAGAAAGCAACAGGAAGAGATCGAACGCCTCCGACTGATCGGCGAGCAAAATCGCCTCTTCACACAAAAGATAGCCGAGCGATACAGCCCCGGCGTATGCCTCATAGTCGGAAGCTACACCTTCGTCGAGCGAGGCACGGGCCGCGTGCTCAGGTATGAAACCGCTGACGACGCGAACGACGCGCCCATAGACCAGAGCGGCCATCTGCTCGCATCCGTAGACGGAGCAGGCCCGCCCGTGCAGATAGATTACACGGGCACGGGGTTCCTCATCGAAGAAGGCTTGATAGCGACAAACAAGCATGTCGTGCAACCCTGGACCGGCGATCAAATCGCTCAGATCATTCTCCAACAGGGCGCGGGTCTCCGCCCCCGCCGCGATACCCTCGTGGCTTTCTTCCCTTCCATCAAGACGCCCTTCGAATTGAACGTGGCCGAAACCTCGAAACAGTACGATGTGGCCATGTGCAGTTTCGAGCAGGGCGAGGCCGCGCTTCCCATCCTTCCTCTCAGCACCGAGGACCCTCGCTCGCTCATAGGCGGGCCTGTCGTGCTGCTTGGATTTCCGACAGGGGTAGACGGCTTGCTGCAAAGGATAGACGAGGCCGAGCGGCGCGACATTCTCAAACAGCATGGCGAATCGGCCGAAGACGTGGCCCTGGGATTGGCCGAGCGCGGACTCGTGAGACCGCTGACGACCACAGGCATAATAGGCGATGCATTGCCGAGCCGAATAACTCACAGCGCGCAGACAACGGAAGGCGGTTCCGGCAGCCCTATGTTCGACAATCAGGAGCGCGTGATAGCCATAAACTCCGCGATACTCGTGCTGGCGGATAGCTCACAAAGCTTCGGCGGGTCGAACTTCGGCGTGCCCATAAAAGTGGTCTACGACATGCTTGTGAGTTATCGCAACGGCAAATCGAAAGCGCCGTAGCCGAGCGTAATAACGACCGTTTATCTATTGCTGCGCGAAGGCCGGGGCAATGTCGGGTCCGTGATTATGATGAAATCACCGAGCCGCGCGTGCTTCGAAGAATCGAAATTCGGAAAGCCTTTATCGGAAAGCATGGTGACGATGAGCGCGCGTGCTCCCTTGCGATAGCGCGCGAGGTGGTCGGGGATGCCCATCCTCTCTTCGCTGTGAAAACGCCCGTTGACATGAATCACAAGCGCCCGCGAATCTTTCTTCAATTGCCCGGCGATGGCGTGAGCCATCGAAGCATCCCATAGCGACTGCGAGGCCAGCCCCCTCTCAAACCGCGCTTTTTTAGCCTCTTCGTCCTGAGCGGGCCTTTCTGTCTGTGATGCGGCAGATGAGGATGAGCCGTTGTCAGGTCGCTTCTCTTCCGTTGGCGAGGGCCTTTCCAAATGTCCCATCACTCCCCGGAATTTTTCGGCGTAAGCTTTGGAAGCTTCCCCGTAAGGCAGAGGCGGCAACCAGGCCCTGGCTTGCGGCGATAGTCGGGCAAGCGACTCGCCGCCCATCCTCGAAACAAGGTTGACATAACGGCGGGGCGCATTCGCGGCTATGACAGGCAACCGGTGTTGTTTGGCGTATTCGACCATCGGGCGGTAATCGCTCTTGTAGTAAGGCCAGGCGCGCGCGCTCTTCGTGAAATGCTCCTCGGTGATGAGACCTGCGAGATACTCATCGACCATCGTTTGAACGTCACGCTCGAACATCTCAAGCGAGAGCACGACCGCGCGACGCTTCGAACTCAGATCGTTTTGTGAAGTTCCCGCCGTCGTTTCATTCGATGACGACGTGTAACGCTCTGCGGCCAGCCTCAGCAACTCGGCTTCGATATAATGGGCCGCCGGGTCGTCATGATTTTCGCCGAGCAGCACAGCGTCGTAATCGGCCATCGCCTCGGCTATATCGGCAAGCGTCGCAACACGGCCATCGGCCCTGTGAACTCGGAAATGCGCTTCGGTGACTTTTGTTGTATTAGTGTTTTCCGATTGCGCGCTTCCCTGAGACTCGGCGAGAGCGGTTCCCGCAAGCGAGACGAGCAGGGCGATGATTATAGATTTTTTGTTGAGCAAGGGTTTGTCACCTTGACGGCCGAGCATGATCTGCCTCCTAAAAAAGATGACGCGACACTAACATCATCGGCCGCGCGCCGCAAGGAATTTGTTGCGGGTTTCAACCTGCATTATAACTTCCCGACAGCCCTCAGAGCCTGTCGCTTATAGCAGATCGCGTGGCGGATGAACCTTGATGGACAGGAGGGCGCGACGCAAATTCACAAGCGACGGGCGATTCATTTGAAGCCGCACGATCGTCGCTTTGCCTGTAGGCGTGAGCCCTACAATATGAAGCCCATCATCACTCCAGGAAAAATGTTCTGCCCACCTGTGTTTCCGGGGGTGAAAGAGAGTTGTCATCTCGCCGGTTTCAGGGTCGGCGGCTGCGGTCTTGGCCGATTTGTGTCCGTTGCATCCTTGACAGGCGAGTGCGAGGTTTTCCACAACAGTCAACCCGCCCAAAGCGCGTGGATAGATGTGTTCGATAGAGAATCGTTCAGTGGCGTAGGCTTCCTGGCTCAGGCAATACTCACAACAACCTCGCGCTCGTTCAGTGACAGCCTGGCGCAACGCTTCGGAGATCGCCTCAGCCATGCGTGTTCGCTCCGAGGCCAAGCTCATTGAGCAATTGATCTGGTGAAACTCCCCGCAGTTGCGCGAGTTTGGCTACAGCCTGCATACGCTCGGCATCCACAGCCTCGCGTTGTTCGGCAAGTGCGATGTACTCGGCGCGTTCCTCATCGCTCAATGTTTCTGCTTCACTCTTGCGTGTAAGCTCGCGCAGTCGCTGACTTTCAGGAAATCTGTTTTTAATGCGACGGAGAAGATCAGACTCCGATGTGGCCTTTAGAAGAGATCGCAGGTAATCATCTACAGAAAGCCCTCTCGCCTCAGCTTGTGCTGCCAGCATCTCGGCTGTCTCTTTTTCTATCTCCAAAGTCGCAGGCATGGTTTCGTCTCCTATTATAAAAGCGTCTTTGAGCTTGTCACAGAAAAGAATCTTATCACATCGAAATGTTCGGGGCGCATTCCCGGTTTATCCCTGTCACCCTTCGCATTGGAGAGAAGCATTCGCCCATTTCCAGGGCTTCGCTACGAACCGATTTCGGGGCTTCTCCTGAGTGCGAGGTATAACAGAGCGGCTTCGATTGAGTCAAGAAGGTCGCGGCTGCGTAAGGAACCCGCTCTTCAAGGCAAGGGCGATGGTCGAGGGCTTATTGAAAAGGGGGCCTTGCGCCCCCGGATGAGGAATTGATGCCGCAGACTGTTTCAATTACGCCGACCGCCGCCTGCTATCTCGACGCCGTTGAAGTGCAGGAGTTCATCCCCCTTGCTCGGAGGGGGCGTCACCTCGAAGACTATGTCGTCGAACTTGCCCTGTCCCCTGTAGAAAGAGATTTTGAATCCTCTCCCATTTGTGAACTCGATCAAGCGCACGCCCCATTTGCCGAGCGCGGCGTTATCGGGTATCGGCACAGGCACATCGAATGCGCTGCGGGAAAAACTTTCCTGGACGGAAATATCGACTTCACCCATGGCGGTCTTCACCTTATTAGTGCTCGCCGTGCTGAATTGAAAGCACTCTATGTTTATTTTTCTGATGCCGGCCGGATCATAAGCCCGCACCCGTAATACGAGATCGTCTCCCGTCGTCACCTGTACGGCTTCCGAACCATTGGCCTGAAGGCTGAATGACATGTATTTTCACCTCCCTCGTGTGCTGATAAATTTCGTGTGAGGAGAATGCTGCTAAAGATGTGGGCAGGTACGAGTCGGTCTTTTCCCCATCTACGGCGATGATAATAGCTGCCCGAAAGCGCGCGCGTCAAGAACCCTGATATTACCGCATAAATATATTTGAAAATATCGGGCGACGGGGTATTATAATCAAACTTTCAGCCTGTAGACAGGTATCATCAAATATGATATTACAGTAAGGTAATATCATATGAAGAAAGCTCATAAAAAAAAGCCTCTCTCCTCTATGCGTAGAACTTCTCGCATTTACCTCAAGGACTTGAACCCTGGTAAAACTCTCCTTCTCATCGCCTTCATTCACCTTTATGTCCGTGTAGTTTCTTACTTCATCGAAGTCTTCTGGTCTGAAAAAGATTTATCCGATAATCTGGCTGATAAAACCATCACTGACCGTGCCAGAAGCAGGTTCAACATCACTGCTCGCCTTGCTCAATGTGCTGCAAAACAAGCCAAAGAAACCGTCAGAAGTCAGCATAAAAGAGAGAACCCCAGGATGCCTAAAGTCCATAATAAAACAGTCTCTCTCGATAGCCGATTCTTTAGGATAGAGAAGTTTGCACGAAATGGTTTCGACATGTGTTTGATTCTTTGTTCAGGACTGCCATCGATCGTAGTCCCATTCAACTGGACAAAGCATACGAACAAGTTCAGGGCCAGGGGGTGGGCTTTAGGTTCCTCAATACGAATCGGACTCAATGAGAAAGGAGTCTGGGTTGACTTGATATTCGAGAAGGCGCGACCTGAGCTAAGAACCGAAGGTAAGGTCATAGGAGTTGACAGAGGGTTCAACAAGCCTATTGTGACGAGTGATGGTCAGGTTGTAGGCTCGGATCTCAAAGATCAAATCAAGAAGCAGGGTAAGAGAAAGAAGACCTCACATCATTATATCAAGACGGAATTATTCCGTAGATTGAAGCAGTTGAAGCTTGATGGAGTGAAGACCATCGTGCTGGAAGATTTGCGATTCATCAAGCGAGGAAAACGAGGGACGTTCCCGCG
>JAKEHD010000200.1 GCA_022615215.1 Blastocatellia bacterium | reverse complement strand
TAAAATGGGAGTTTATCCTGGGAGCGCAGGCATCCTGCCTGCAAGTGTTTCCGCATGCAGGGTATTGAGGGAAACTGTCAATTCATCCCGCGCGCAGTATATCAGCTTGACGGCTGAAGAGCGGACTGCTGATGGCTGAAGACTGATGGCTGATGGCAGGCAGGAGGGTTTTATGGTTGATGAGCGAAGGCAGCATTTGGAACTCGTCGCAGCGGGTCTCACACAGTCTTATTACACGGTGCGTGAAGGCAGCAACCCGGATCATCGCGAAATAATGGAGACCTATCTGTTTTTCCTCGACGCTCTGGTAGAGCATGACGATCAAGGGCCGGGTCAGACGCCGCTCAAATCGGGCGACACACTCGCCCGGTTCGATATGGATTGAGCCGGGTCGTTTCTTGCTCGGCTGCAACGATGGTCTGACATATTTCGAGACCGGGCGCGTGATATAATTTCCCCGTGAAAAAACCGGCGGGCATATATCTGCATATTCCTTTTTGCGAGAGGAAATGCACCTATTGCAATTTCAACACGACTGACTTCGCTAATGATCTTGCCTCTCGCTACACCGACGCGGTCGCGCGCGAGATCGCTTATTGGGGCCGCCGCCTCGCCGAAGAGTTTCAATCGAAAGAACGCCTTGCCGTCGACACGATATTTTTCGGCGGAGGCACGCCATCCATTATCGAAGCCGAACAACTGGCCGCGCTTGTGCAGTCCTGCCGCGATGCGTTCCACCTGACCGAAGACATTGAGATAACGATCGAGATCAATCCCGCGACCTTTTCATCGAAGAAGCTCGAAGAGTGGCGCGCTTCGGGGGTCAATCGCGCAAGCGTCGGCGTGCAGTCTTTCATAGATAGCGAACTCACGGCGCTCAGTCGCACTCACACCGCAGACGACGCGCGCCGCACCATCGGGCTATTGCGCGAAGCGGGATTTGCGAACATCAGCCTGGATTTGATAGCGGGGCTTCCCGGCCAGACCCTCGCGGATTGGGAGTTCAATCTCGCCGAGGCTCTAGAACTTCTGCCTGAACATCTATCGCTCTACCTGCTCGAAGTGAAAGAGGGCACACAATTGTTCGCTCAGATCGAACGAGGCCGGACGCCCCGGCCCGATGACGACCTTGCGGCGGAGATGTATCGAAAGATGTGTGATGCTACGGGAGGGGCGGGATACGAGCATTACGAAATCTCGAATTTCGCGCTCGCCCCCCGCGCCGACTCGAACATAAAATCTTTCCGGTCGAAACATAATATGAAATATTGGACCGGAGCAGCGTTCTATGGCATGGGTTGCGGCGCGCATTCTTACGACGGCCGCGCCCGCTGGATCAACATCTTGAAGACCGAACATTACATCGACAGGGTTCTCAGTGACGGCCACGCCGTTGCCGAGCGCCGCGACCTCACGGAGCAGGACAGGGCGGCCGAAGCGCTTTTTATGGGACTGAGATTGATCGAAGGCGTCTCTCTCGACAGCTTTCGCAAAGATTACGGGCTGGATATAGAAGACCGCTACGGCGATGACCTGTCGAGGTTGAATGACGCAGGACTTATAGAAATCTGCGGCGGAAGATTGAAGCTGACCGAGCGCGGACTCCTGCTGTCGAACGAGGTCTTCGAAGCGTTCATCTGAAGGTCAGCTATCAGCTATCAGCTAAAAGATTGACGGCTGAAGACTGATGGCTGAAGACCGAAGGCTGATGGCTGGCGGCTGACGGCTGATAGCTGAATAGGGAGCATTTGAGTGATGAGACTAAACATCAAAGCCAGGTTTGTAATCGCGTTCTGTATGGTCGTTTCTGTTTCAGCCGTGTCGCAGGCTCAGAGCGGACGGCTGCGCGGGTCTTTTTCCCCGGCGAGCGATGATGAAAAAACGGCCTTGAAACTGCGCGCTGAAGAGGTTTTGCTCCCGGTGAGCGTCCGGGGTGATAACGGGAAGATGCCTTCATCCCTTGAGCGGTCGGATTTCATCGTGAGCGAAGACGGAAAACGCCAGCACATCACCTCGGTCCATCAGACGCCTGCAAATATACTCTTTATTCTCGACGCAAGCGGCGATGTTACTCCGCTCAAGAACATCAATGTGAACCGCGATCTCGCTTTGAAGATGATCGCTTCGCTCGGCGAGAAGGACCGAGCGGCTATCATCGCTTATTCGGACAAGGTGAATCTGCTCGCGTCCTGGACCGGCGACAAAGAGCAGTTGCGACAGGCGCTCCTCATGAAATTCAAACCCGGCCTCAAATCGTCTTTTTACGACGCACTGGTTTATGCCGCCGCAGAAGTATTGCCGAAGGCGGAAGGCCGCCGCAGCGTGGTCTTGCTGACCGACGGAGTCGATTCACTCATTACGGGATGGCTCGCAGAAGCTCTCAAGGAGATACACAAAATCCGCGCGACCGTTTACATCGCAAGCCACACAGCGATGATCGCGCGCCGGTTGAAGCCCAGAGTCTTTCACCCGCTTGCCTGGTTCGAGATGCGCGACCCAAGAGTCCGCGAACGCTACGAGGAGCAGCGCCGCTACGTGCGGCAGCTTGAAGCGGCCGAGACCAATTTGAAGGGCCTTGCCGAAGAGACGGGCGGCGCGATGTGGAATCCTGAGACGCGCGATGATTTCGAATCGCTCGCCGCTCGAATCATCGAAGAGATAGGCTCCGAGTATGTCATAGCCTATTCATCGGAGCGTCGCCCCGACGATACGAGTTTCCACACGATAAAGGTCTACGTCACCCGGAGCGAGATCAAAGTCCGCACACGGCGCGGCATCTATTCCAGCCTGCCTGTTGAGAGTGAAGGGCAGAAGGCAAAAAGCCGCAGGCAGTAGGAGGCGTGATTTCATAAAAGCAGTCGACAATCGGCGAAGATATACTGCGCGCGGCAGCTTATGACAATTTTGAGTAGAGATACCATCGGCTT
>JAKEHD010000199.1 GCA_022615215.1 Blastocatellia bacterium | reverse complement strand
CTTTATCTCTGCGCCTCCGTGTCTCTGTGGTGAGTTTTTTTGCTTCTCTGAACACATACCGGCGGGCGTATGCGCGCAATGACAGACCGTCCCCGGATTCGATCGAACATATAAAGAGCAACATCATTTACCCTTTTCCATGAATCTATGCCCGCAACTCTTGCAGTTATAAAACTGCCCCCGCTTTTTCCTGTCGTAGGTCGAGGTCTTCCCGCAATGAGTGCATCTTCTCTCCACTTTCTTGATCGCCTCGATGATTATAGGCGTCCAGATCGGATTCATAATCTTCGCCCTCCATTTGCCCGCGTCCTCAGCGAATCTTTATGCAATGCCTTTGAGTGATAAACTCAGGATACCACAGTTCGTCGCCCTGTATTAATCCCTCGGCTTACAATCGCGCTTGCGAGAAGGCCGTGCAATTTGCAATATTGCGGTGCGCATCTTTTTGACAAGCCGATGATCAGGGCAGCCTGGACAAAACGGGATGTTTTGCGAGAATAGAATGAGACGGCGAAAAACGGATAAATCGAAATAGGGGAACGGAATGATCTCTCTATAACCGGAACCGGCAAGGTATTCGAAAGGCGAGAAGCCCTGTAAGGCGCACTGTTCCGGTATACAGACTGACTGACGGATTATGAAAAAAAGATTGATTGTGGCTCTTGCGACTTGCGGTGCGATCTTGTGGGCGACACAAACGATATGGGCCAGTGCTGAAACGAACAACCAGGCAGGAGCAGAGCCGTCGCACGGCGCTCTGAATCCGCTCGTGCTCGTGGGCGTCGCGGCGATATTGCTGGTCGCCAAATTCGGCGGCGAACTCTTCGAGAGAATGAAGCAGCCCGCCGTCCTCGGCGAACTGATAAGCGGCATCATCATAGGCAACCTGGCGCTCGTGGGATTTACGATGGCCGAGCCTCTGAAGACCGATGAGGTGATCGGCGCTCTTGCCGAGATAGGCGTCATCATATTGCTGTTCGAGGTCGGGCTGGAATCGAACCTCGGCGAGATGCTCGAAGTCGGATGGTCGAGCCTGTTTGTCGCGATAGCAGGCGTTATAGCTCCCTTCTTTCTAGGTTGGGGCGTGGCGGCTTATTTCATTCCCGAAGAAGCCGGGCTCGGCCACATCTTCATAGGCGCGACGCTGTGCGCGACGAGCGTGGGAATAACGGCGCGCGTCTTGAAAGACATGGGGAGGCTTACGGCCCGCGAATCGCGCATCATTCTGGGCGCGGCTGTGATAGACGACGTTCTCGGCCTTCTGATACTTGCCGTGGTGGCGGGCGCGATAAGGGCGGCGGCGGTAGGAGCGGCGCTGTCAGGGATCGATGTGGTAATAATAGCCGTCAAAGCCATAGTCTTTCTCTTGGGCGCGGTCGCGATTGGGCACTACGTCATGCCTCATCTGTTTCGCAACGCAGGTCGCCTGGAGAGCCGGGGCGTGTTGCTTGCGCTGGCCATAGCGTTCTGCTTTTTGCTTGCGTGGGTGGCATCGCTCGTAGGGCTTGCGCCTATAGTCGGGGCGTTTGCGGCCGGACTCGTGCTCGATGAAATACACTTCGAATCTTTCCGCCGGAAAGGCGAACAGTCGCTCGAAGATCTGCTCGCGCCGGTCAGCACTCTGCTCGTTCCGATATTCTTCGTGCTGATGGGACTGAAAGTCGATCTGAGCGCCTTTGCGCGGCCTGAACTGCTAGGATTTGCGGCGGTGCTGACTGTGGCCGCCATCATTGGCAAGCAGGTCTGTTCGCTTGCCGTCGTCGAATCGAAAATCAATCGCCTCGCAATCGGCTTGGGAATGATTCCGCGCGGCGAAGTGGGATTGATATTCGCGGGCATAGGCGCGTCGCTCACCTTGCCGAACGCGCAGGGAGTCAGCGAGCCGGTAATCAACGCGGCCACTTTCGGCGCGGTGGTGATTATGGTCATCGTAACGACTCTGGTAACGCCTCCCGCTCTCAAATGGTCGCTCAGTCGCACCCCGCTTGGACCGGAAGAAGAACGATCGGAGAGCATGCGAAAGGTGGCCGAAGACAGCGCCAGCCGCACTTCTCGTTGACGCGTATAAAGATTTCTTTCTTGAAAAGATTTCTTTCTTGAAAAGATTTCTTTCTTCGCCTTTCATCAAAGGATGATAATCCCAAACAGAGTTGCGCTCGCTGGAAGCAGTTTAATGTTTGCAGACCGTTTCAGGGAAAGGCTAAGATTGAATCGGCATGATGGTCGAGCTTGTAAAAGAGTTCTCCTTCGAATCGGCGCACCGATTGCCTCGCGTGCCCGAAGGTCACAAGTGCGCGCGCCTGCACGGACACTCCTTTCGCTGCGAAGTGGCCGTTCGCGGAGAAGTCGATCCTGAGACGGGCTGGTTCATAGATTATGCCGAAATAACGGAAGCCTTCGACCCTGTCAGGCAAAGGCTGGATCATTATTACCTGAACGAGGTCGAGGGGCTTGAAAACGCGACGAGCGAAAACCTCGCCCGATGGATATGGGAGCGACTCGAAGGCCGACTCCGGGGGCTTCATCGCGTGACCATCCGCGAGACCTGCACCGCGAGGTGTGATTACTTCGGCACCTGACCTCGGACGGACG
>JAKEHD010000198.1 GCA_022615215.1 Blastocatellia bacterium | reverse complement strand
CGCGCTTGAGCACCACGCGATATTCCGCTACGGCTTCGTCCCGCTTGCCCAGAACATCGAGCGCCTGTCCCGCGTGCAGGTGCGAGAGCGAGACAAGCTCCTGGCTCGATTTGGGCCATTCTTTCACAGCGTTATATTTCGCAATGGCATCGGCGAATTTGCCCGCTCCGGTCATCGCCTCGCCCCACTGGTAATTGACTATATCTACAGCTTCGCGAGCTATTGCGGGATCTTTGAGCAAGCGCGCGAATACGCGGTCGCCTTCCTCGTGGCGGCCCAGGCGATAGAGCATCGCTCCGCGCTCGACGCCGAACAGAAAGTTGCGCGGGTATTTATTCGCAAGATGGCCGATTATCTCAAGCGCGCGTTCGGCCTGATTTTCGCGGCTGTAGAGACCTATCAAAAGCACGCGCGCGTCGTCGCTGGCGTACTTGCCTTTCTCAGCAACCGTCTCAAGATATTGCAGCCCTCTCTTCTTGGACCCGCTCAGTCCCGCCACTCGCGCGAGCATCTTCCAGAACCAGGGCAGACTGTCTATGACGTATTCGTACAGCCCTATGCTCAGATAAGCGTCCGTGTAGTTGGGATCGATCTTCAAGACTCGCTTTTGAATCTTGATCGAGGCGTTCGCATCACCTATGGCCTTTCTGAAACTCCGCTTCACGGTGACGCTGTAACCGGCGCGCAGCCCGTGCGCCGACCCCTGATAATAGAGGGCTTCGGCGTCTCGCGGGTTCTTTTTCAATCGCGCTTCCGAGATGGCGAGGGCTTGCCTTATGAGGTCGTTGAACTGGCGTTCGCGCTTGAGGTCGGTTTCGTCGGAGTCTCGGTCCTGAGCGTAAAACGATCCGCTCGAATAGAGCGAAGCCGTAAGGCGGCGACTCTCATTGAGGGTTTCGAGCCAGAGGTTGTTTGCAAGGTAGACGTAACCGGCCGGGTGATCGGGCGCGATCTTCGTCATTCGCAGGAACATCTCTCTTGCATCTTTATAGTCGAGATTGTAGACGGCATCGTTGCCATCTTTTCTCAACCGTTCGAACTCGACTGCGACTGAGGAGCCGTTTGCTTTCTCGGAAGGAAGGCTCTTTCCCTCGGAAGGAAGACTCTTTTCCTCGGGCGGGCTGCCGGCCTGATGGTGGGTGGTCTTCTTTGTCTGGATAACTGAAAGAGGCGCTCCCGAAACAATGGGAGCCGCGATCGCAACCGCTAATATCATGATAAAGGTCGAATACATCTTTACATCTCCTTAAAGTTCAAAACTCTTTCACGGGATTATGACCGGCAGCGCGTCGGGCAGGATGTAGAACTCCATAGGCAGCGGGCCTATCACCTCCCCGTCGACTTCGACCCAGGGGGCATCCGAAGAATTCGCCACTACGTGTCGGCCTCTGACCATCGTTGCATTCGTTTTTTCAGGGCTGCCGTACACGCATCTGGCCAGGTCCGACAGATACGCGAGGTTGTTTGCGCGGCGCGGGAATATTGAGACCTCGAACCATGGGTCTTCGAGATTGGCATGCGGAGTTATGCTTATGCCGCCGCCGTATCCCTTGCCGTTGCCTATGACCGCGAACACGCTTTCATATTTTTCGCCGTCGACCTCTACAGTGAATGGTTCGGCTTCCCAGGTCGCCAGGTGTTTTATGCCCGACACCCAGAAAGCGAACTCTCCCGTCTTCCGCTTGAGTTTTGGGTTCACATTGCGCGTTATCGAAGCATCGAGACCGATTCCGGCAAACATCAAAAAGTAACGTTCCTTCTGTGCAGGGGTGTAGGGGTGCAAGGGGGCTTTCTGTGCAAGGGGGCAGGGGGGCAGGGGGGCAGGGGGGCTTTTCCTCTCCTCTGCTCCTTTGTCTTGCATCTCTTCTACTTCTTCATTTTTCTGCTCCTCTGCTCCTCTGCTCCTCTGCTCCCCTGCATCCTTACGGCGGGCGACGCCGAGCGCGATGCGTTTGGTCTTGCCTGCGGCAATGATGTCGGCGAGTCGTTCGATGTCGACCATCAAACCGAGGTCGCGCGCCACTACGTTGGAAGTGCCCCCGGCCCAGACGGCGAGCGCCGCACGGCTGCCGACTATTCCTTGAAGAACCTCGTTCAGCGTCCCATCGCCGCCGTAGCCGATTATTATATCGGCGCCGGCTTCCACCGATTCGCGAGCGAGGCGAGTGGCATCGTTCGGTTCTCGTGTGGCATGCGAGGTAGCATCTATGCCTCGTTTGCCAAGTAGTTCCACCATAAGACGCGCCTCTTCTGCACGTCGGCCCGCGCGGCCCGACATGGGGTTATAGATTAATGCCGCTCGTTTTTTAGTCATCTGCCAAGAATAAGTTCGGTTGCAAGTCCGGTGCCGCTCGCCATCGGCTTCAATCATTCTAAAACCGCCTGTTTTGAAACATCAAGAAGGTTCGCGGCGCAGGATTTTTCCGACTATTGGCGTCGAATCCCATTACGGGCGCGAGCGTCACGGGGCAAAGGCGGCAGTCGCTCTAGCGGGTCTGCTGTGATTCTTCATTTCTTGTGAGCGCATCATCGACCGGCCCTGAAGATCATATAGACAGGCACGCGCATCGCTTCTTCGTGGCGGGAAGGATTCTTCGTGGCGAACGAGGCGGGCGGCTCAGGCTCGCATAAATCGGTTATGGTGAGACCGGCCGATCTTATAGCGTGGAAATAATCGGAGGCCGTGTGATGATAGGAGAATATCCGGCGACCTTCGCCCGACACGTTTCCGAAATCGAGCCAGGGGGTTCTGATGCTTCGCACGGGCGCGCCGAAATAACGCGCCTCGCAGAGGTCAGGGACGGCTTCCCGTTCGGAACCGGCCGCCGGAAAGCACGCCGTAGACATTGGGTGGAGAACGCTTGCGATCAAACGCGCGTCGGGTTTCATAACTCGCGCGGTCTCTCGCATCAGGCTTCCTATGTTTTCAACGTAGTGCAATGCTGTAGACGTAAAAACCATATCGAACACGGCTCCGCCGAACGGGAGCGGTCTTCTCAGGTCGGCCACGCCGAGTTCGAGAGCGACGCCACGCTCGCGCGCTTTTTCGCGAGCAATCGCTATCATAACGTGCGACAGGTCAAGCCCTGTGACCTCTGCCCCGCGCTCTGCCAGCCACAGAGAATGCGCGCCCGACCCGCATCCGAGGTCGAGCACCCTCGCGCCTGCAATCTCTCCGACCAGAAGCTCAAGGGCGGGGCGTTCGATGTTCTCTGAGAAAGAATCCTCGGCAGTCGTGAATCTGTCGAACGCTTCGCCGCAGGCATCCCATAGCTTCTTCGTATCGAAAGACATGAGCTTGAATGATGATATGATTCACGATGAATGATGAATTTCGACCACAGATCACACAGATTTCACGGATCGTCAGAGGAAAGAAATCTTTATCTGTGTTATCTGTGTCTGTAGAAGGCTCTGCCTTCCACTGTGGTTAATTCGATCCGTCTTCATCGGTCATCATTCATCGTTCATCGTTTCCCTTACTCTATTCTGTAGTTGGGCGCTTCTTTCGTGATTATTACGTCGTGGACGTGGCTTTCGCGAAGCCCTGCCGAAGTGACGCGGATGAAGCGCGATTTCTCTTGAAGATCGGCAATCGTCGGACATCCGCAATATCCCATTCCTGCGCGAAGGCCGCCGACCAGTTGATCGATCAGCGAACCGAGCGGGCCTTTGTGCGGGACTCGTCCTTCGATGCCTTCGGGCACGAGCTTGGACGCCTGCGATTGAGCGGCCTGCCCGTAGCGGTCGCGGCTGCCTTCCTTCATAGCGGCTATCGATCCCATTCCGCGATAGGCTTTGAAAGAGCGTCCCTGAAAGAGAATTATCTCGCCGGGGCTTTCATCGGTCCCGGCAAAGAGCGAGCCTATCATTACGCAGTCCGCGCCCGCCGCAATCGCTTTTGTGATATCGCCCGAATACTTTATGCCGCCATCTGCAATGAGCGGCACCCCGGTCCCGCGCGCCGCGCGAGCGCAATCCATTATCGCGGTGATCTGAGGCACACCCGCGCCCGATACGACGCGAGTTGTGCAGATGGATCCGGGGCCCATTCCAGTCTTGATAGCATCCACCCCGGCAGAGATCAAATCCTTGGTCGCTTCGGCGGTCGCTATGTTGCCTGCTATGAGGTCTATTTCAGGGAAGCGGCTCTTGATCTTTCTGGTCGCAGCGATCACGCTTTCGGTGTGGCCGTGCGCCGTGTCTATTACGAGGGCGTCGACGCGGGCGCGCACAAGCTCTTCGGCCCTCTCAAGAAAATCGCCCGTCGAGCCTATGGCCGCCGCCACGCGCAAACGGCCCAGACTGTCTTTCGCAGCATTCGGGTACTGAATGGCTTTCTGTATGTCCTTTACCGTGATAAGCCCCTTCAACTTGTAGTTGTCGTCGACGACGAGAAGCTTCTCCACGCGATGGCGCTGGAGTATGGCTTTGGCTTCTTCGAGGGTCGTGCCTACGGGCACGGTGATGAGGTTGTCTTTGGTCATCGCCTCGTTGATGGCAAGGTCGAGGCGTGTCTCGAATCTGAGATCCCGATTGGTCAGTATGCCGACCAGATGGCCTGTTTCATCAATGATGGGGACTCCGGAAATGTGGTATCGCTCCATCACTTCGACGGCCTGAGAGATGGGGCGGTCGGGCGTCATCGTCACGGGGTCCACGATCATCCCCGACTCGCTGCGCTTCACTTTGTCGACTTCATCGTGCTGCGCGTCTATCGAAAGATTTTTGTGAACCACGCCTATGCCACCCTGCTGCGCGATGGCTATGGCGAGGTGCGATTCCGTAACCGTATCCATCGCCGCAGAGGATATTGGTATATAAAGCGGGATGTTGCGCGTGAACCTTGTCGTCGTATCGGCTTCGGTCGGAAGGACGTTGCTTCGTCCGGGAACGAGAGAAACGTCGTCGAAAGTCAGGGCTTCGGGAATGTCATTAGCCAGCATCGTACCACCTCGTCAAGGAAAAAGGTAAAAGGTAAAAGTAGAAAGCAGTTTTGCCTTTTTACTTTATGCTTTATACGGTGCTGGTTCCGGTTGGTCCCAGCGAAGGAATGTATCAGACTGACATGCGGGTTTGCAAGCGCGGATGTAAACGAGGTCAGGAAGTTTGCTGAATAAGTGGAAGGGCCGCTTTGATCTGCTCGCGCAATTCCTTGAAATCCGCGCGCAGTGTCAGCATATCCGCCCTCGTGGCATTGACCATGCTGTCCATGCGATCCAATCGGATGTCGAATTCTTCGAGCCGCGCGTGAATGGCCTTTATCTCCTCGCGTATTTCTTTCATCTCCTCGCG
>JAKEHD010000197.1 GCA_022615215.1 Blastocatellia bacterium | reverse complement strand
TATCAACAAATATGATTTCATGCCCCCCGTGAACGCTTACCTTTCATTTTACCCCGCGCGCAGTATATAAGACTCGCACACTTGGAAGGATGGAGCAGAAACGATGAACGATGAACGATGAATGATGAATGATGAATCCGGATTTTGACCACAGATCACACAGATTTCACGGATAGACGGTCTGTGTAATCCGTGCTATCTGTGGTTGATTTTCTTCGTCCTCGTTCTGCGTTCATCATTCATCGTTCATAATTCATCATTCGTATCGTAATGCCACCATCGGGTCCACTTTCGTCGCCCGCCGCGCGGGGATGTAACACGACAGAAGCGCGATCAGCGCGAGCAAGAGCGGGATGGCGATGAAGGTCGTCGTGTCGGTTGCCGTCACTGAGTAGAGCAGGTCCGATATGAAGGGGGTCGATAAGCTTGTCAGGATGAAAGCCGCGATCAAGCCTATCACCACGCCTATCAGAGCAAGCAACATCCCGCGGCCGACAACGAGCCGGAGTATGTCGCTGCGTTCAGCGCCTAACGCCATGCGAATTCCGATCTCGTGCGTGCGCTGAGTGACCGAATAAGACATCACGCCGTAAATTCCTACCGCCGCGAGCAGAAGCGCCAGGGCGGCGAATATGCCTAGAAGCAGCATCGTGAAGCGCGGCTTCGCTATCGACTCAGAGACGACCGTCTCCATGGCCTGAATCTCAGCTATAGGTTGCTCGCTGTCTATCGCGCGAATTTCTCTCTGCGCCGCGGCCGATAAACTCACGGGATCGACAGACGCGCGCACGAGGATGTTCATAAACCCATAAGGCTCTCTGCGGTGCGGCCAGTAGATCATCGGGCGCGGGTCCGCATCGAGAGATGTAGGCTTTATATCGCGCACCACTCCTATGATTTCGTCCGGCAGGTCGTCGCCCCAGCTTATGATGAGACGCTTGCCCAGCGGGTCTTCGTTGGGAAACATCTGACGGGCCATGGTCTCGTTTATTATGAGCACGCGGGGAGATTCCGCCGTGTCGCGCTCGGTAAAAAGCCGCCCCTTGAGCAGAGGGATGCCCATCGCTTTGAAATAGTCCTGGCCTATCACCCTGACTTCGGTGACTGGCTTTTCACCGGGAGGCGGCTCCGGTTTGTCTGCTAAATGAAAAGAGGTCGCAGACCCCAGCCCGGCGAGAGGCAGAAAACTTATAGTGCCCGCCGCTTCAACCCCTGGAAGGGCCGAAATTTTTCGAACTGCCTCATCGAAGAAGACAACTCGTTGCTGATCCTCGCGGTACTTCGAGCGAGGCAGAAGCATCCTCATCGTCAGTAGTTTTTGCGAATCGAAACCGGGATCGACCTGCTGAAGCTTCACAAAGCTCTTTATCATCAACCCTGCGCCTATCAAAAGCACGAGCGCGAGCGCGACTTCAGTCACGACGAAGAGGCCGCGAGCGCGATGCCCAGCGCGGCCTCCGCTCTGACTCCGGCCGCCCTCCTTGAGCGATTCGTTGAGGTCGGGCCTCGATGATTGCAATGCAGGAAGCAGGCCGAAGATCACGCCCGTTAAGAGCGAGACCGCGAGCGTGAACCCCAGGACGCGCATGTCTATACCGATCTCGTCGAGGCGGGGAATATCTTTCGGACTGAGCGAGATCAGAAGCTTTACGCCCCAGTAAGCGAGAGCAAGCCCTGCGGCTCCGCCCAATGCGGCAAGCAATACGCTTTCGGTGAGCAATTGACGGATTATGCGAAACCTTCCGGCTCCGAGCGCGGCGCGTAGGGCGATCTCTTTTTGCCGCGATGATGCGCGTGCCAATAACAGATTCGCCACGTTCGCGCACGCGATGAGCAATACGAAGGCGACCGCTCCGAGCAGGATCAGGAGTTGGATTCTGATGTCGCCGACTATCTCTTCATAAATAGGGACGATGTTGACGCCCCAGCCGGAGTTGAAATCGGGATGCTCCTGTTCGAGCCGACTGGCGAGGGCGGTCATTTCAGCCTGCGCTTGCCCAATCGTGACGCCCGATTTCAGGCGCGCGACGCTCAACAGATAACGGCCCGCTATCTTTCTGTAATCGCGTCCAGTATCCAGGAGCATCGGTGCCCACATCTCCGTGTCTTTATTCACGAAGTAAAAGCGCGGCGGCATGATTCCTACTACTACATGCGGCTGACCGCTTATGGTAATCGCGCGGCCGACCACGCCTGGGTCAGCCCCGAATCGCCGCTGCCAGAGCCGTTGGCTCAGGACTACCACATTGTCCTTTCCCTGCTGGAACTCTTCGGGAATAAAGGCGCGGCCGAGCAGCGGTTGTACTCCCATTATGGAGAAGAAATCCGCAGTGATGATCTGAGTCGCTATCTCCTCCGGTTCGCCTGCGCCCGTCAGGTTGGTTCGAATACTGGCGATGGCCGCCATCTGTTCGAAAACATGATTTTGACTCTGCCAATCGAGAAAGTTGGCGGGCGACACGACATTCGTTTCACGGTTTCGAGGAAAATTCCTCTCCCAAACGACCATCAGCCGGTCAGGTTCTTTGTAAGAAAGAGAGCGCAGCAGAACGGCGTTCACGGCGCTGAAGATAGCCGTGTTCGCGCCTATCCCTAAGGCCAGGGCCAGCACAGCGACGGCGGTAAAACCGGGCTGCTTGATGAGCGTTCGCGCCCCGTAGCGCAGGTCTTGCAGTAAGGTTTCCATAGCTTCATTCCCCCGTGTACGGGCCGCCCTCTGTGGCCGCCCCTGAATGGCTTTTTAGAACTGAGGGGCGGGCGAAGAAAGAAATCTTTATGAGACGCCCGCCCGTACATGATAGCTATCTCTCAATCCTTGTCGAAGCCTATAGCCCCCAGCGCCCAGGCCGCCTGCTTGCGGACTTTCGCGTCAGGGTCTTTCATCGCAAGGCTCAGGGCTTCGGCTGCGCGGCTGTCTCCTATAGCTCCGAGCGCCCACGCCGCTTGAGAGCGCACTTCAGAGTTTTCATCCTTCAATGCAACTATCAGCGCCTCGACCGCGCGTTTGTCGCCAATAGCGCCGAGCGCCCAGGCTGCCTGCTCTCGCACATCGCTGTCGGCATCCCTGAGCGCGGCATTCAAAGCCTCGACCCCTTTTGAATCGCCAATGGCTCCGAGCGCCCACGCCGCTTGCTCGCGCACTCCGCTGTCGTAATCGGTCAGGGCTGCGGTCAGTGGTTCGACTGCGCGCCTGTCTCCAATAGCGCCCGATGCCCATGCCGCTTGCTTGCGCACACTGGCATCCTCATCCTTCAACACTTCGCCGAGCGCCTCGGCCGCGCCCTCCGCGCCAATGGCCCCTAGCGCCCACGCCGCTTGTTCGCGCACTTTTGCATCGGCGTCCTTCAATGCGGCGGTGAGTCCATCGACCGCACGGCTGTCGCCTATCGCGCCGAGCGCCCATGCGGTCTGCTCGCGCACATCGGCTTCGGGGTCAGTCAATGTGGCCTTCAATGCTTCGACTGCGCGGCTGTTCCCAATAGCGCCGAGCGCCCACGCCGCCTGCTCTCGCACCCTTGCGTCTCCGTCTTTCAAAACGCCGGTCAGCGCCGAGACCGCTTTATCATTACCTATAGCGCCGAGCGCCCACGCCGCATTCTTTCGCGCTTCTCCACGTCCGTCGCCGAGCGCCGCAATCAATGGCTCGACCGCTTTATCGCCTATGTCGGTCAGAGCGATTGCGGCTTCTTTGCCCGGCGTGTGATCTTGATTCGGGCACCCGCCGCACCACGAATCTTTCTTCCTGTAGAGAGCAGGATCGACGGGAGTGGCATCGCCGAGTAGCTCTATAAGAAATGGTATCGCTGCTGCTGCCTTTTCGCCCCGCTTCGAAAGCGAGTACGCGGCGGCAGCGCGCTTGACGGCATCCTGTGAAGAGAGCAATTCGATTTGCTCTCTCACATCGGCGGGAGTGTCTGAGGGTATTCGTCCCCTTTGAGCGGTCAGTTGAGCGTGGACCAGAAGCCCTGCGCTGATAAAACAGACTGCGATCAATACTATCGAGAGCCGTCCGGCTCCCTTAATCAAATTGGCTTTCATAATCTCTCCTATCGGCAACACGCGCGAAGCGATTGCACAGGTGCCGTGACTCGTAAAATGCGATGCGCGAGATTTGCAATCGCCTTGTAAAAGGTGAGCAAATCACGCATGCCATAACAGATCTCTTGCAGTGAAGATTTCATCATTTCCTGTCCTCACTCAGGTCGATCTTTTTACAGAGGAATTTACCGTCCCAAAGCAATCGAGTGACTTTCCCGGAGGCGTCTCTTTCAAAGATTATTGAGACGTAAAGTTGCTTGTAGAAGAACTTTTTATCTGAAAGCGGTTCGAGCGGAAGATACGGTCCCTCACCTCCTTTGAGGAAGAGATGTTTGTCTTCTCTTTCGACGGTGAGGACGAAATCGGGAGACACCTCGTATCGCCCTTCGTATTCATCAAGGAGTTTGGGCGCGACAGGGACAGGGCTTCTAATCTGCGGAGTCTCGTAAGCTTCTCCGAGAATCATCGCGGTCATATCCTGCTTGATCCGCGCAACCGCTTCCGACTCTATATTGCTCAGAACGATGACGCAGAGATCATCTTCCAGGTAGGCTGACAAGCAGGAAGCAAAGCCGGGATCACGTCCGTTTTGCTCGATCAGGCGGCGACCGAAATATTTGCGTTCGCCCCACCCGTAAGGATGAGCAAGCGAGTCCAATCCAAACAATCTCTTATTGCGGATTGCCTGATACCACCTGTAAAGGTCTTCGGCGGTTGAGTAGAGCGAGCCGCTTCCGACGAGCAGTGACCTGCTATAGTAAGGAGCATTGATCAACCCCATTGGCCCGATCCAGGGGTCATAGCCTGAAGCCCTATTCAGGATGAGCGGTTCATGAAAAAAAGACCCTGTGTCCTTCATGCCGAGCGGCTCGAATATCTGCTCTCTCAAAAATTCTTCATAAGTTTGCTTGGATGCTTTCTCGATTATGTAGGCAAGCAACGTATAACCGGAGTTGCTGTATTGGTTTCTGGTTCCCGGACTGAAATCCAGTGATTTGGTCTTGAGCCATGCAACAAGCTCTTCGAGCGTCGAGTGAGACATTTTTATTTTGCCGACATCAGGCAAATTCCAATAGTCGGGAATTCCCGCTGAATGCGTCAACAGGTGTTCCAGTTTGATTACATCTCCATCAGGGTAGTCGGGTATGAATTTTGAAAGCTTGTCGTCGAAGCTGAGAAGCCCTTTCTTTTGCAGAATCGCAATGGCGGCGGCGGTAAAGGTCTTGCTGATAGAAGCTATATGAAACCTTGTTTGGGGCGTGTTCGGAACTCGATGTTCATAATTCGACATTCCGTAGCCTTTGCTCAGTAAAATCTTTCCATCTCTGGCCAGGAAGACCACCCCGCTGAAGTCCTTCATCTCAAGGTAGGGCGCAAGATACCTGTCTGCCTGTGCCCCCAACTTCGATTCCGGTTTTGCTTGCGGGAATGACTTTGGACTCAAAGCAAAAACAAGACTCAGGAGAAAAGTGATTGATAGGCGTACATTCATTAGTCGCATTACTACCCCTATAGCTTTTGAATTCATTCGCATCTCAGCGCCACCATCGGGTCCACTTTCGTAGCGCGGCGCGCGGGAATATAACTTGCCAACGTTGCTACTGCGCCGAGCAGCAGCGAGACGATGACGAAGGTTTCAGTGTCGGTCGCGCTCACTTCGTAAAGCAGCGTCCGAATTAGTCGAGTCACTCCGAAAGCGGCGGCCGCTCCCGTAACGAGACCTATGGCGACTAAAACCAGTCCTTGCCCTACGACCATTTTGAGAATGTCGCCCTGCCCTGCGCCGAGCGCCATGCGTATGCCTATTTCATGTTTGCGTTGAGCGACCGAATAACTCAGGACTCCGTAGATGCCGACCGAAGCAAGCACGAGAGCCAGCGCCGCAAACAGCCCTAGCAGGAGCGTGCTGAAACGCGACTCAGCCATTGAGTCTGCCAGGAGTTCTTCCATGGTCTTCACATCGGAGACGGGCAGCGCCTTATCCATCGCCCATATTTCATCGCGCACAGCGCCCAGCAGGGAGAGAGGGCTTGCGTTCGTGCGAATGACGAGGCTCATGCTGCGGTATGGAAACTGGCGATGTGAAAAGTAAATGGCCTCTTCGACCGCGCGGCCGAGTCCGTCGTTCTTCACGTTTCCTGCGATGCCTACGATCTCGTACTCAATCGTGGCGGGAAGGTATCTCGCCAGAGGGCCGATGCTTCTCACACTTGAAGTCAGGCGCTTGCCAACAGGGTCTTCATCAGGGAAGTAGCGGCGGGCCATCGCTTCATTAATGATGACCACGCCCGGCGAGTCGGCCGTCTCGTGATCGGTGAGTTCGCGCCCCGCAAGCAGCCGGATGCCGAGCGTGCGAAAGTATCCCGGCGATACCTGATGGTACTGCGCGACAAGCTCTTCGCCGGGCGGAGTGGGGGGCCGATCCGGGATTGCGAACCGCAAGCGCCAGCCGCTCTCAAGCGGCAGAAAGCCCGTCACATCGGCCGACGTGACTCCCGGAAGCGCCTCTATGCGATCCGTGAGTTGCGCGTAGAAGTTCGACACCTGACGCCAGTCGGAATAATTCGAGAATGGAAGTTGAAGATTCAAAGTCAGAACATTGGCGGGATTCAGCCCTGGGTTTACGCCCTGAAGCCGGAAGAAACTCTTGAGCAGAAGCCCCGCGCCCACGAGCAGCATCAGCGCGAGGGCTATCTCCGAAACCACCAGTGCGCTGCGAATGCGGCGGCCGCTTGATCCGGCCCTCGATTCTCGTCCGCCTTCTTTGAGGGTGCTGTTAAGGTCGGGTCTCGAAAACTGTAAGGCCGGAACGATTCCGAAAATCAACCCCGTGAGCAGCGAAACCGCGAGCGTGAATCCGAGTATACGCAGGTCTATCCCCGCTTCATCCGCGCGAGGTATATCGATAGGATTGATGGCCATAAGGAGTCGGCCTCCCAAGAAGGCCAGGGCCAGGCCGAGCGCGCCGCCGAGCATTGCAAGCAGAACGCTCTCGGTCAGGAATTGCCGGATGAGGCGAAACCGGCCCGCGCCCAAAGCCATACGAATCGCTACCTCTTTTTCGCGCGCGCCCGCGCGGACGAGCAAAAGGTTAGCGACATTCGCGCAGGCTATTAGCAACACGAAGCCTACTGCTCCGAGCAAAACGAGCAGCGCAGGCCGTACACGACCCACTATCTGATCATGCAGCCCGACGAGCGTCACTCCCCAATCGGTGTTCGACTGCGGGTATTCCTTCTCGAACCTGCGTGCGAGAGCCGTCATCTCTGCCTGTGCGCGTTCAATCGTTACGTCGGGTTTCAGGCGCGCCACTACGTCGAAGAAGCGCGCATTTCGACTGTGTTGTGTCGGATCCCATCCCAAAGGCCGCCATACTTCTATGTCTTCGGGAAAGCTGAAGCCCGCAGGCATTATGCCTATGACCGAGTATGGCGTGCCGTCGAGTCGAATCGCCTTGCCCACAATACTTGCGTCGCCGCCGAAGCGCCGTTGCCAGAGATTGTAGCTGAGAACCACTACCGGCTCTGCATCACGCCGGTCTTCACCCTGTAGAAAGGTGCGTCCGAGAAGGGGCTGCACTCCAAAGACGGAGAAGAACTCATCCGTAACGTCGATTGTGCGCACGCGCTCCGGTTCGCCATAATCATCCGTGAGATTTATCTGCGGATACCACCATCCGGCTATGTGATCGAATATCTGTTTTTGCTCGCGCCAGTCCGCATAGTTGACGGGCGATGCCGGATTTCGCTCAAGCCCGCGAGCGAGACTCGTCTCCCATACCATCACCAACTGATCGGGATTCTGATAAGGCAAGGGGCGAAGCAGAACGGCGTTCACCACGCTGAAGATAGCTGTGTTGGCCCCTATGCCCAACGCCAGGGCGATAACCGCCACCGAAGCGAAGCCCGGATTTTTGATGAGCGCGCGTGCGCCATAACGAAGGTCTTGCAGGAAATTATCCATAGTCCGTTGCCTTTTTGTCCGTGGTCCGTGGTCCGTAGTCCGTTGCCTTTTGTGTTGAGGTCTCGTCAAAAGCGAAATAACAACGGACCACTGACAAAGGACGGAAGCGTACTCGCTGCCGGACGAATATTCAATTTGCTGCCGCTGCCGCTTTCGGTATCTCTTCGACGACCTGCCCGTCGAAGAGATTGATCACGCGGTCTGCGTGTCGAGCGTAGCGCGCGTCGTGGGTCACTATGCAGATGGTCGCCCCCTCTTTGTGCAGGTCGTCGAGGAGTTCCATGACGGCTTCGCCGTTTACCGAATCGAGATTGCCTGTCGGCTCGTCGGCCAGCAAGATAGAGGGCCGCCCGGCGAGCGCTCGCGCTACGGCGACTCTCTGTTGCTGCCCGCCTGAAAGCTGCGCGGGGCGATTCGTTGCGCGGTGCGAAAGGTCTACACGGTCGAGCGCCTCGCGCGCGTTCCTTTTGCGCTCTTCTCTCGGAAGGCCGCGATAGATGAGAGGCAATTCGACGTTCTCAAACACGGTGAGATCGCCTATCAGATTGAAGCTCTGAAAAATGAAGCCTACCTCGCGGTTGCGAATTCGCGCACGCTCTATTGGCGAAAGCTCTGCGACCGGGTGGCCGTTGAGCCAGTAATCACCTTCGGTAGGCGAGTCGAGCAGGCCGAGGATTGCAAGCAGCGTCGATTTCCCGCACCCCGAAGGGCCTGAGATCGAAACATAATCGCCGCTATCGATCTCAAGGTGTATGCCCGATAGCGCGTGCGTCTCCATCTCGTCGGTGAAGAAAACTTTCCTGAGTCCTTCCAATCGAATCATCGGTCGATCTGATGACGGCATATTTCCTCCCGTTTTTTTTCTCTCCAACCCTAGACCCCGTTTCGCACCTTTCGGTTGGCAAACGATCGCGCGCTCAAAGTCAAGTCAGGCTTAATGTTTCGGCTGACCGAGCCGCCGCAGGAAATTACCCGAAGGCAATCAAATTTGGGCCAATGGCTCCGGTCGAATCGCATAAATTCACTTCCTCACTCTCGAAAAAATGACATCATCGTTGCCGATCTTGATAATGAGTCGTTGAGCTTCCCCGCTGGCACTGCGAGAAAACGCCAGGCTGCTGACCGCTACAAAACTGCCGGGGACAAAATCTGCTGTGAAGCTGTCTCCCCCTCGGCTGATGAGAGGGGCTTGCAGGTTTCCAAAATGTGCAATCAGCAGGTCGCTCTCGGCACGAATCTCTATACGACCATACTCCGAATTCTCATATACCCCCGGATACACGAAGGGTTCTGAGGTTCTCTGAGCGGATGTCGAGCTTGGGCTTTCAGCCGGTTCGCGATCCGCTCTCAATCTTTGAACTAAGTTCCGGTATTCCTGCTTCTCTTTTTGCCAACGCTCTTGCAAGTCTTTCACTCCGAGCAGGCGGTCATAAATGTAGCGGGCTACGATATCAGGCAAAAAAACTCCGTCGCGTCCCTCATTGGCAAGCACGACGACGCCGATTTGCCGTTCGGGCATAAACGATATGTGCGCGCGATAACCGGTATAACTGCCGAAGCAGTGTATGAGCGTTTCTTCGCCGTAGGTGCCCAAGTACCACCCCAGCCCGTATGCGTGCCGCTTAAACCCGTAGAAGCCTCCCGAAAGGTTGACCTGCGGCGAAAGAATCTCCTGCAAAGCTCTTCTGGAGAAAATCTGCCGACCTTGAAAGCTACCTGAATTCATATTCACGATGAGCCACTTGAGCAGATCGTCAAGATTCGCGCGCATGCCTCCCGCCGCGTGCATGACGTTATCGCGTTTGACGTGGAGTCTCTCAAAACCTCCTTCTTTCGCCGCATACGGATAAGCCGCCTCTCCCTCCATTGCCTTCTCCATAGAGAATCCTGTGGAGTCCATTTGGAGCGGGTCGAGGACATTGGTTTTAACAACGCCTTGCCAGGTATCGCCTGCCACCTTTTCTAAAACGTAAGCGGTCACGATGTAACCGAGGTTGGTATATTGAAACTTTCTCGGGACCGGTGTGCTGAGAGCCAACTGCTGTAGTACGCCTTGATGCGAAAAATTCCCCGTGTAAGCCGTATTGTATACGATTACATCGTTACGTATCCCCGCGCGATGCACAAGGAGATCGCGCACACTGATATGTTCAGCCGTCAATGGGGCTGTGAGCTTCAGGTCGGGCAGATAGGTACTTATCGGCGCGTCGAGGTCGAGCTTACCCCCTTCGGCTAACAGCTTGGCGGCAGTTCCGAGGAATGATTTGGTCACCGATGCGATATAAAACGAGGTTCGGGGCGTGACGGGCAACTTCTTCTCCACATCTCGATAACCATAGCCTCTGGCGAGTATAACCTCGTCGCCTTTGACCACACCGACCGCAAGTCCGGGTACTACCGGCAACTCCCTGAGCAACTCGTTTACTATCTCATCGAAGCCCTTCAGAGCCTGCTCTGGGCTTGAGCCACTGGCATGCTGACCGTTAAGCCGCGAGGGGACAAAAACCAAGCCTAGCAAGACCAGGATTGACAGAAAGCGATTGAAAGAGACTCTATGATTCATGAATAACCCTCCGAGTTACACCCCATTTCAATACGGGGTTCGTTCAAAAATGTATAGCGGTAAGAAGCACAACTCTCCCCTGTGACGGCACGAGCGGCCGCCCGTTATTGCCTCACGACAAGGATTTCACGAACTACGTGAAACTTACGGAGTGCGGAATTTAACTATGCTTTTGCCGCAGTCTCAAAGACTGTTCCGAGTGCGATTTGCTCCAGGTAAAAAGCGCCGAATCTATAGAACGCCCCGCGTTCCATTTTGCCTTTTTCCTTTTTCCTTCTATTCCCCTCCCCGTGAGCGGAAAGCGATGAGGCACGGCCTCACCTGATCTCTGCAAGAGCCGCAGCGGCCTGCTTTCGCACGTAGGCGTTCCCGTCTTTCAAAGCGGCTATCAAAACGTCAACCGCGCGGCTGTCTCCGAGGTCTCCGAGCGCCGATATGACCTGTGATCGCACGTAAGGGTTCGCGTCCTTTGCGGCTGCAATCAAAGGCATGAGGGCACGAGGGTCTCGCAAATCTCCAAGAGAGGCTGCGGCCTGCTGGCGCACATGCGGATTCTCATCTTTCAAAGCGAGGATCACGCCTTCGACCGCGCGCTTGTCTCCGAGGTCTCCGAGAGCGGCTACGACCTGCTGACGCACGTGAGTGTTCTCATCCTTCAAAGCGGCGATCAACGGATCGACTGCGCGACCATCTCGCAAATCTCCAAGAGCGGCTGCGGCCTGTTGCCGCACGTGCGGGCTTTCATCTTTCAAAGCGGTCAGCACAATGTCTACTGCGCGCTTGTCGCTGAGGTCGCCGAGCGATGCTATGGCCTGTTGCCGGACGTGAGAGTTCGCGTCCCTGGCCGCCGCCATCAAAGGCTCTACAGCTCTTGGGTCTCCGCTCGAACCGAGCGAAGAGGCCGCCTGTTGTCTGACGCCCGCGTCTTCGTCCTTCAAGGCCATGATGAAAGCATCGACTATACGACTTTTTAACTCCTGCTTTTGTGCAGCCGTTTCCTGCCCCGATGCCTGCTGGTCCTGATCGCCATCCTTGTCCGAATCCATATCAACGTCAGGGTTCGCATCAGCATCCTGATCTTGTTCGGTCTGCGCGGCGTAAAGATTTCTTTCTTGTGCTTCTGCGCCCTCTTCTTGGGAGACCGTCTGCGCCGCTTCGTCCGTCTCACCCTCGTCGCCGAATTGAAGCAAGTCGGCCCATTCGTCGAAAGATTTTAGAGGCGAGATTACTCCGGCTTTGTCGCTTGCGAGATTTTCTTTCTCCTCGGCAACAGTCGGATGATCGCCGTTTTCGCTCTGGTTCGAATCGAGCGACATCTGCGCGCCCGCGCCTACCGTGATCAGAACCAAAATGACGACAGCGCCCGCAAGCAATCCGGCGAAGCGGTTCGATTTCGGCGAAGGGACTCCGGCCAGCCGGCGAATGCGTTCGAGGAGCGCGCCTCCCGTTGCGGCCATTGCGAGTTGCGGCTCTGCGCTGCGGAGGTGCTCAAGTTCCGTGAGGGCGCGCGCGTAAACGAGCGCATCGCCGCAGAGGGCGACCGCCGCGTCGTCGCAGCAGTTCTCGCGCTCCGCGCGAATGCGACGGGACACCCACCAGACAGCCGGATGATAAAAGAGAAGCGTCTCTATCACGGTCTGTATGAGATTGATCAGATAATCGTGCCGACGTATGTGAGCGAGTTCGTGCGCCAGTATCGCTTCCAACTGATTCGGAGCCAGCCCTGTGAGCGCGCTTGCAGGGAGAAGTATAACAGGGCGCAGCCAGCCTATTACGGTAGGCACCCGAACCCACGCGGACTCTAACAAACGCACTGTTCGCGTGACCCTCAGCTTCAGGCAAAGGTCGGAGAGTTTTTCCTGCAACTGCTCCCGAACCGGATTTGTTCTTCGCTTTTTGAGATATTGAGTGGTCGCCCATCCGCCAAGCAACCTCAGAGAGAGCGCAAACACGCCGACCAACCAGACTGCTATCAACCAGGGCAGCGAAGGCTCCACCCGCTCGTAGAGGCGCTCTTGCCATGATGGAGGGAGCGGCGCTAAAGCTGAACCTGTCGGTCGATTGCCTGATGGTAAGGGCGCGGCGAGCGCGGATGATTCTCTCGATGTTGACGGAGAGATCAAGGTCTCTATCGGAGCCGCCTGCTGAGAGGGCGCGTACATAAACCAGATGGTGGCTATCGGAAGGATGAGCATCAAAAGCATGGCCGAGCAAGCGACAAGGTAGCGCAGGTTTGCCGAGCGCCGCCGCAAGAGTCCCATAAACAGAGCCAGGACTACGGCGACAAGCGCCCCCTGCCATACAAAATGGAGCAAGGCCCAGCCGAGGGCCTCGACGACCGGTTGCGACAATATCATTTCAATCGCCTTCATCGAGCGTCTCCTTCCATATCGTTTAATAGCTGGCGTATCTCCGCGACCTCTTCCGACGATGCTTGCTTGATGGCGAGGGCCTGCATGACGAGGCGCTGGGCCGAGCCGCCGAAAGCCCGCTCAAGCAGATCGCCCACGAGTTGTTGCTGGGTTTGGTCTTCGGACAAGCGCGCCTGATAGATGTGCGTTCGCTGCTTCTCATCGCGCCGAACAAGCCCCTTTTCGGTCATTATCTGCATTAATTTCAAAACGGTCGTGTAGCCTGTGGGCCGGTCGTTGTTGAGTTCGTCCATGACCTCGCGAACCGTGCTCGGCCCGCGCTGCCACAAGACCCTCAAGATGGCTAACTCCGCATCGGTCGGCCGCGGCGGCATTTGTCTGCTCACCTGAGTTCTCCTCCCTTGCGATAATTTCAATGCCCCGCAGTTTACACGAAGAGCTTCGTACTTGTCAACGAAAATTTTCGTAGCAAGCGTGAAGCGGCGATGCGCAGCCCTCAGCTGTCAGCCATCAGTCTTCAGCCGTCAGCCGTCAGCCATCGGCCGTCAGCCATTAGGGCAAGTGTTCAACCACAGATAACACAGTGGAAGGCAGGGCCTTCTACAAACACAGATAAAAATTTCTTTCTTCTACCTATCCGTGAAATCTGTGTAATCTGTGGTTCGAAATTTTTAGCTGACGGCTGATAGCTGACGGCTGACGGCTGATGGCTGATAGCTGATGGCTGATAGCTGCCTTCCGCCGTCAAGAGCGTGGTAGAATTGCTTGCGACACTGACGTATGATTGTGCGGGGAGACGGGCATTGAGCGGCAGATTCATCGAGATCACAGGCAGGGTGAAAGCGGCTATGGAAGAGGAGGCCGAGCGGGCGCGCCCTCGCGAGTGTTGCGGGCTGTTGAGCGGAAAAGACCGTGTGATAACCGACTTTCATCCGCTTCGCAACGAGGCCGCCGAGCCTGAGACTCGTTACTTCGCTTCGCCCGAAGACCTTTTTGCGGCGATGCAGCGCATACGTGAGGCGGGCCAGGCGCTCCTGGGGATTTATCATTCTCATCCGCGAACGCCCGCCTATCCGTCTCTGTCGGATGTAGAGATGGCTTTTTACCCCGAAGCCATTTACTTTATCATATCGCTTGAGCCGCGCACCCATTTGCGCGCTTTCAGAATCGAAGGTTCGCGTATAGAAGATGTTCGCATATCTCTGATAAGTGATGAGCGATGAAATTATCTCCGCATCGGGCGTCGAGCGATTCATAAATTCAAAGGTATCGTTATGTCAGACACAGGCAGGATAAAGATCGAGGCGCTGTTATTCGGTCAGGCGCGCGAAATCGTCGGGGCGCAAAGCGTGGAGCTTGAAGTGGAGGAGCCTGCAACGGTCGAAAGCGCATTCGCCGCATTGAAGGCCCGGCATCCGAAACTCGCGGAGATGGAACGCAGCCTCCTGTTTGCGGTCAACGAAGAGTATGCCTCACGGTCGCACGCGCTTTCCGAGAGCGACCGGCTCGCCATACTGCCCCCTGTGAGCGGAGGCCGGTCGTCGGGCGAAGACATATTCGAGATCACGCGCGAACCTATAGACATTGCAGGGTTGAGAGCGCGGCTGCTCGCGGGCGAATCGGGCGCTGTTGTGATCTTCGACGGCGTGGCGCGCAATAACACTGCGGGCCGACCGACGCTCTTTCTCGAATACGAAGGCTACACGGAGATGGCGCTTCGATTGTTCGAGCAGATAGGCCGCGAGGTGCGCGAGCGATGGCCTATAAATCGCGTGGGAATCATCCATCGCCTGGGCCGCATAGAGATAACCGAATCGAGCGTCGTCATCGTAGTGACCTCTGCGCATCGCAAGGCGGCCTTTGAAGCCTGCCGTTACGCTATAGACCGCTTGAAGAAGATAGTGCCGATCTGGAAGAAGGAATATTTCGAAGACGGTGCCGTGTGGGTCGAGAACGAAGAGGCGAGAGGTTGCGCAGAGGAGCAGGGGGGCTGAGGGGATGAGACAAAGAATGATCGATTATATCCCTCTTTGTCTGGACTTTATAACATCTCGGCAGGCGTATAGTTCTTGTGATCTTTCAGGTTGCCGCTTATGATATTGGCTCGGTTGTGCAAGGCGCTTTTTCAATCTGTGGTTTTATACTTTTTATGGAGCGAGGTTGATGGAAGTCTGGTCACTTTTCAGCGGCGCAATGGGATTGGATTTAGGGCTTGAAGCCGCAGGGCTGAAACCATCTCTGGCCGTTGAAATAGATAAATGGTGCTGTGAAACGATTCGCTTCAATATGCCCGATCTCGATCTGATCCAGGGCGATGTCAGAAAATTAAGAGGGGTTGACCTTCGAAATCACCGTGACTTTTTCGGCGACGTGTTTCTCATGGCAGGGGGACCGCCCTGTCAAAGTTTTTCACCCGGCGGCAAGAGAGCAGCTTTAGCCGATCCGAGAGGGAACTTGATATACGAGTACTTTCGGCTGATTGCCGAGGTTCAGCCAAAGTATTTTATTTTCGAGAATGTTGCCAACCTGGCGACTGCCGCGCTACGACACAGAAAGATCGAGGATCGCCCCGGCAAGCACTGGAACCTCAAGAAATATAATTCGAAGCAATTATCTACCGATGGCTCTCCACCGTTGGCTCCCGATGAATTATCCGGGTCGGCTCTCAGGCAGCTACTGAAAGACGTAGACAGTCTCGGGTATTCAGTAGTCTTCGGGGTGCTGGACGCTGCTGATTATGGAATCGCACAGCATCGACTTCGGTTTGTGATGCTCGGCGAGAGAGAGGGCATACCTCCTTCGTTACCTCTTCCGACTCACGGTAAGACCGTTAGTGGGAGAAAGCCTTTCAGAACCCTCCGTGACGTGATAGGAGATTTGCGATTCAATCCGGGTCCGCATTCGTCATATACACCTCGAATGGCGGAGTATTTCACCTATGTGCCGGAAGGCGGAACCTGGCGCGATCTGCCGGAATCCCTTCAGGCGGAAGCGATGGGAGGCTCTTACAATTCAGGTGGAGGGAAGACCGGGTTTTTCCGCAGGCTCAGTTGGGATGCGCCCGCGCCTACAATAACCGGGCGTGCAAACCGCAAGGGGAGCGCTATATGTCACCCTGAGTTTACACGCCCGCTCTCGGTGAAAGAGTGCGCGCGAATTCAGGGATTTCCAGACGAGTGGATATTCTCAGGTCCGATGAACCAGCAATACCTCCAGATCGGGAATGCCGTTCCCATCGAACTGGGGAAGGCAATCGGAATGAGTGTCGCATCAGCTTCCACAACGAGCGATTCCGTTCCCCTAAAAGCCGGTTACTCTATGGAAAAAATGTTCGTCGAATCCGTGACCCGGCTGCGAGCCAGCGCAAGAAACAAGCAAGCCAGAGATGATCCACAAGAAAGTCTGTTTGAAAAGTGAATTCTGAATTGATCAAACACATCGATGCCGATAATCCGATCCAAAAAATCGACGAGGACATGAAGTCTCGCCTTATGCAGGCCCAGTCGAATCTGCTTCATCTGGAAATAGGCTCTGCCGGAGAATTGTGTGAAAGGGCTTTCGCAGACCTGCGTATTTCTTGCTCTATACCGAAACAGCTATACAAAGCGCCTCTCTCAACCATTACCAATCTCGGCTATAGCCGACTGAATGGATTTTTCTCAGACTTGCTTCATCAGGCGAACTTCCCTGAGCAAAGCATAATCTTACATTCCGCCAACCTTGCGCAACGGTTACAGTTAATCCAGGCGTTCGATAAGCCGGACGACGTAATCGAATACGTTGAGGACAAGGTTGCAGTAGTTGCCGAAAAGTTTCCGAAAAAGGCTTCCGATATTGAAAGAGGACGCAACCCTGGCGATGTACTGGACCCTTATATTCTGGCTGCAACTCAATACCTCATTTGTGGCGGAAACTTCGAGAAAGCGATTGAGTCCACCGTTGCGCACAAAGCCCTGATGATGGTCGAAGGGCTTATCGGTCATCTACATGAGGATGTAATAGGATTGATGCGCGGGAACGTAAGAGTGCCGGAGCCGCGAGGAAAAGATCAGGAGACGCTCGACCCGGAAAGCAACCCTTTTCCTGGCGCAGATGTGATACAACCGCCCTGGAACTCAACAAGATCACTACGATTCCATCAATTGAAGAGTAAAACCGGATCAGCCAAAGGAGGTGATGGCAGACGACTTGGAGAGCAACTACAGCAACTTCAAAACCTCTATGGGGGCGACATCTATTATCATGCGCTCATCGGTAATACGTTGAAAGGACATCGTTCGAAAGCAGGCGTGGAGAAAGCCGCGCCCAAAGTAGTGGTTTTAGTAGGCGATGCTTCATTCCATGAATTGACGGGGACTGAAACAGGCCCTCAACTTTTGTTGCGCGTGTATCAGAGCGCCTTCACCAACGTATCGCGCAGGTCGGGATATTTTTTGGACGTTATGGCCGCAGGAATCGCCGCAACTTTCATGGAGCAGGCGGAAAAGGAAAGCGACGGGTTTCTTGAGGTGATACTGAAGGACGTTACGAGCGGGCCGGCAGAAAATCAGGACAGTCGCCTTTACAATCAACAAAAGCGTCGCTAGATTTTCGGGAGAGGCAGGTTATCTGAATTCTCATGGGTGACCGGTGACGAGGAGATGAATAAAGAACCGCTTCTTCCAGCGCATCCAGGAGGCAAACCCGGATTTGTCGGTATGGACTGGCATTCGATTTATTATGTGCTTGATGCGCAAGCCTTCCTCGTCACCTGTCACTTTTGAATAATGTTATTGAGGTTGGCCGGAGTGTGACAATATACTGCGTGCGGGGCAAAAGTTAGGCAAAAACTGAGACTCACAGCGGGCGGAAGCCGATGGTATCTCTAC
>JAKEHD010000196.1 GCA_022615215.1 Blastocatellia bacterium | reverse complement strand
TTTTCAGTTCTCAGCTTCCTTATCTATCAAGGAAACTCAGGGACACTACCCGTTCTTCTGGCGCTGGCGATCAACCATTCTCTTTGGTGGGTGCGAGCGTTGCTCATCTTCATATACATTTGTTTGGCATCATTTATTGTTTTTGGTTCTTTGCAGCGTATAGTGATTGACCTGCTTCTTCCGCGACTTTGGGCAGCGATAATGGTTGGCTACATCCCTTTGTTCTTAACGAGCGAATTATGGAAAATGGCTTATGATGACAAATGGTTCAAATGGAAATGGGTCGGCCTGCTTACACTAAATGCGGTGGCATTCGTTCTTTCCTTTTCATATTTACGTTGGGGAGAAGTAGGCAAGAGGTTGATACGTAGTCCCAACCTGCCAGAGTGCATTCCCATCGGTCGGTCACTATGGATAGCATTCTTAGGATTGCTGATTTCAATCGTTTCAGGATTGGTCATACTCGACTTAGCAGGACTGCCTATGGCGCGCGTCGCTTTGGTCGATGCCGAGAAGGGGCCTTTCTTTAAGACATCAGACATTCCTTGTACATACTCAGGTTTATTCGGAGACATACACCTGCCGGTTCTATTTTTATTCGCTCCGTTCGCGTTGCTCGTCGGCGTCATCCTGCAAATCTTTTGGGAAGAGAAACCAATCACGCAAACGGCTTGAAGCAACGTTGGCAAGCCGTGATTGAGAATTCGTTTTTTCGCCAGAGGCGAGTGTGAGATGATAACTCACTTTGCGTAATCACTCCTCAACGGGCCGCAGCCACCGCCTTATGACGGATTCCACATCGACGCCTGTGGCTTTTTTGAAGATCGCGGGCAATTCCTCCGTGCGAAAAGCCCTTCGCTCGCGCTCGCTCCATGCGACGAGATAGCGCAACAGGTCACGAAATCTTTTCTTCCCTCCTGTTTGCTTGCGGATTCGTTCGTCGATATCTGCGGCCATAAGCGCGCCCCGCATGAAGAGATTGCGGCCTATTCGGAAGTCCTCGCTGTAGAGCGTCGAACCCGTGCGCGAGAGTTCTATGAGCGACATTTTGCGTATGAATGCGGGCGACTCTTTCGTATAACGTCGGAATGAATCGAGGACGGATTTTCGATATGCTTCGGGGTCGGCAACTTGCTCGCCTGTGATCTCTATCGATACGTAACGTATGAAGCCTTCACTCAACCAGATGGTATCTATTATTGGCGCGAGTTCCCAGTTGAATGGGAAATAGCCTTCGCCGTAAGATCGCTTGGGTATCCAGGAGTGCGCAATATGATGCACGAAGTTGAGAAATATCCCTCTTTGAATCTCAGGACTCGCGCGCGCGGTTAGAGCGCGGTCCACTCCCATAAAGAAAGTGCCGCTGTTTAAATGCTCCATGCTGAAGCCGTACTCGTGACTCGCAGATACCGGGCGCAGGTACTCTTGATGCACAGTGTAGTGAGCGAAGGGCGCGCTGCCGAAATAAGCTACCACCTTGTTCAAAGCATCCGAGGCGATTCGCCCAAGCATTTGGATTTCAATCTCCGTCTCAGCGTACACGACCACATAGAGAGGGACGGCGCTCTCAAAGCGACGGACTCGCAGGTCCGGTCCCATCATTATCTGAGAATCGGCCAGCGCATAAAAATTCGGAGCTTCGGCCTCGGTCGTCTTGACGGCTGATGGCGCTTGAGGTGAAAGCGTTGTGAATACGAGCCACCTCTCCGGCGCGTCGATTTGCAAGCGAACTCTCTTTTCTTCAAGCCCCTCGACGTAGCCGAATACGGAGTAGCCGAGGAGACCCGCATAGCCTGCGCGCAGCTTCGAGGCATCGGCCGCGCTATGGATTTCCCGCTCCATGCGGGCGATATCGACTTTATACGTGATGCGACCGACTATTTCGCCCGCCTGACCTACTTTCCATCGAGGGCCGTCCTGGCGTTCGACTTTCAGAGGGTCGCCTTTATCGGAGAATGCCTGCAAATCCTCTATAAAGCGGTCGTACCGGACGTTGGCGTATCCCATAGGTATCGCGCGCGGGATGATGAAGGTCAGAGGGCCAGGAGATTTTTCGGGCAACTTCAAAGTGATGCGAACCGCAGTATCGCCCGGTTTGTCGTATTGGCAATGATAGGAGACGGCCCCGTCCGCCCCGGCATTGGAAGTGAGACTGAGAAGCGCGGTGAAGAAAAGCAGTATTTTCATTCGTGCCCTCCGGTGAAAAAGATACCCTACCGCGCCTGGATTCCAAAGCGAAGGATAGACAGGGCCGCGACGCATCGCCTGCGATGCTTGACGCCCCCGGTCCTGCGGGTATTAATAAAGCATGTCTGGAAGAATCAATGCTCCATGCGCGAGAGACATGTAAAGCGATGAATTCGAAGACTACCAACTCATTGATCGACGTCGTCGCGTTCGATGCAGACGACACGCTCTGGCACAATGAGCCTTTGTTCACCGAAACAAAGAGCAAATTCGAGCGGCTGCTTGCGAACTATCACAGCCGGGAGTGGATAGCCCAAAAGCTCGACGAGACCGAGATGCGAAACGTCGCGCACTTCGGCTACGGCATAAAGGGATTCACGCTCTCTATGATCGAGACGGCCATCGAACTGACCGAGGGGCGAATCAGCGCCTCAGAGATCGGTGAAATCATGGGGTTCGCAAGAGAGATGATGAAGCGCCCCGTAGAACTGCTTGACGGCGTGCGTGAAGTCGTCGTCAGGATGTCGGAATCTTACGAGTTGATGATCGTGACGAAAGGCGACCTCTTCGATCAGGAATCCAAAATCGCCCGCTCGGGACTGGGCGACTACTTCAGTCGCATAGAGATCGTCAGCGAAAAAACCAGGCGAACCTACGAGACCATAATGTCGAGGCACCGCGTCCACCCTTCGCGGTTTCTGATGGTCGGCAACTCGATAAAGTCGGACATATTGCCCGTGATAGCAGCGGGCGGGCGGGCCGTCTACGTGCCCTATCCCACTACCTGGATTCATGAGATGACAGAGGATTACGACCCTGAGCATACGCGGTTCGATCAAGTAGAGCACATCAGCCTTTTGCCCGATCTGCTGAATGAATGGACAACAGCTTTTAGATAAAACCAGGTCGTTTCAGGAGACATGATGGAACAAGAGATCGATTATCAATCCATGCTGCAAGTTGCCCTTGAAGAAGCGCGACAGGGATTTGCAGAAGGTGGCATCCCCATAGGCGCGGCCCTCTTCGACCGAAAGGGAAACCTTTTAGGGCGCGGCCACAATCGCCGCATTCAGGAGGGCGACCCTTCCGTGCATGGCGAAACGGATGCGTTCCGAAAAGCGGGCCGTCAGCGCAGCTATCGTGACAAGATAATGGTGACGACACTCGCCCCCTGCTGGTATTGCAGCGGCCTCGTGCGCCAGTTCAATATAGGGACGGTAGTGGTAGGCGAGTCGGTCAACTTCCGAGGCGGGATAGACTGGTTGAGAGAAAACGGCGTCGAAGTCATAGAGCTTGAATCCGAAGAGTGCGTGAATATGTTGGCCGATTTCATAGCCTCTAATCCCGAAATCTGGAACGAGGACATAGGCGAGCCGTAGCAGGCCAACTCCGCGCAAATGTCAGGCCATCTTCCTCTGTTCTATCACCTGGTCTGAGGGAAAACTCGATTCTGATTCCAATCTTCTTATCGCATTCCAATCGATGACGGCCACCCACATATTCTCTTCTCTGGAATAACGCACTACTCCATCCACCTCTAAATCCTCACTGTACAACGTCAGCCGCTGACCATCTCGCAAAGAGATTTGTTGGCGGGCCAGGTCTTGCACGGTTCCAATACAATTCAATCGCAGGCGGCCCTGAACATCTGCGTTATGGGAGTCCGCAAAAACTCTTGGTTTGTCCATTCGCTTCCTCGCGCTGTGCATTGGCCGCCTGCTTCTTCGAAGGGGATTCCAATTCATCCTTGAAAAAGTCAGCGGCCGGAATAACAGACAAAAAATTATTTTTTTTGATGACCGCGCGAGGGCGCTGCCGCAGACGGCCTCCTCACCACAGTGATCTTTAACTCCGACGGATACTGCCGGGAGTGATGCACGACGTTGTGCGCGACTACGCCTTTCGTTTCATCGTAGTTCTTTCCGCCTGTGTTCATATTACGGTCGAAGCGCGGGAAGTTGCTGCTCGACACCTCTATTCGAATCCGATGGCCTGCCGCGAAGTAGTTGCTCGTCGTCATGGGTTGCAGCGTCACCTTGTAGACTTTCCCCCCTTCCATCCACGCCTCCGGCTTATCGTATCCGTTTCGATACCTCATCCGTTGTATCGTCTCATCGAGATTATATGCCCGCCCGTCGGGATAAACGTCGATCAGCTTCACAGTGAAGTCCGTGTCCTTCACGTCCGACGACACATAGAGCGTCAACTCTATGGGGCCGCTCACTTCTATTCCTTCCTTCAAGGGCGCGGTGCTGTAAACCAGAACGTCTGATCGCTCTTCCATCTTGCGCTGATCGAATGCGCCGCCCGCCACAGCGTTCCCCGTGCAGCAGACGTTTCCACCATAGGACGGCACAGGGTTCATCGGGTCATAGTCGAACTTATCAGGGTTATCCGCTGCCGGGGGCGCATCGCCGAGTACGCCGTCGCCATTGAGCGTATTCGCTTTCCCATTGCTCGAAAGGTAAAGGCTCATCGACTCCGCGCCTTCCGGCGGCCAGGTGTCGGATGATTGCCACTTGTTGATACCCATCGTGTAGTAACGCACCTTAGGGATAGACTCAAGAACACCGTTCTTCTCTCCCTTCAGGAAGTAATCGAACCAGGCCCAGGTCAACTCGTCATAGTTGAGCCGCGCGTCCCCTACGTTGCGCTCGCCGACCACAGTGTTTTCGGTGGCGCGCTTGTAGGCGCAGTGGAGCGTCGGCGCGATCACGGCGTACTGCTGATTTGCGATCTCAGGCCGGGCGGTCTTCCGCACGTGATTGTATGCGGCCAGGTTAGGCCCTACCGACACGTCGTACCACGACATGAACCAGAATCCCGGCACGTTGATGGTCATATCGTCGTGCCACAATCCTCCCTTGTACCATGCCGGGTCATTCGGCTTGCGCTCGATCATCGCGCCGCCCGTATCGACGGGCATAGGGTCGGCGAATATCCCATGCGGCCCATCGACGGCCTTGATGATATCGTTGACGGGGAGATGTCTGAGCGCCTTAGACCAATCGACGGGCGGCAACTGCTGCGCGAGATCGAACGACTTCGACGCGCGAATCAAATCCTCCTGCGAGGTGTCGGGCGGAAACATCGGCCGCACCTGATTCTGCTGCCCGTATATCCACGCGATGAAGAGCATCTGGACTGCGCCGCCGCGATACCAGTTGCCCTGCTCCCAGTAAGGGCCCACGCGCCCCACCCCTGCGCCGAATCCTTGCGGGATCATCGCCGCAAACGCAGGATGGTTCTGAGCCGCTACTGCCATCTGCCACTCGGCGGTCGAAGAGCATCCGATAGTTCCGACCTTGCCGTTGGACCAGGGCTGGCCGGCCATCCACGAAAGGGCGTCATAACCGTCTGTGAGCGGCGGGCCGAGGATGTCGTAATTCCCTTCGGAGAAAAAGTGGCCGCGCTCGTTCATCTGGACGTAGGCGTACCCGTGCTTCACGGCTTCGAGTTCTCTGCTCATATCGCGCACGACGCCGTTGCGAACGTCCCAGAAGTTGAAGTTGTACGGAGTCCGAACGAAGACCGTTGGGTATTTCTTCGACGTATCTTTCGGGCGATAGACGTCCGCAGCCATGCGCTTGCCGTCGCGCATCGGCACCATCAGCTTGCGCTCGACGATTGCGACCGACTGAAGTTCTTTCTCGATTGCGTTTCGCTGGGCAATCAGTTCCGGGCTTGCGCCTCCCCGCCTCTGTCCGGGGGCGCTTTGAGTGGCGACAAATCCCGCTACGACGAGTATCAGAATCCAGAAAATCTTCCTTCGCATTATGTGTGCTCCTTAGAAAAAGACGCCGGATGAGCGCGTCGGGTTCGTAGTTCATGAATAACTCACCGGTCTTTTTATAACACCAGCGACGCCAATGCAAGCTGATTCGCGAAGGCGGCTAACAGCTTGCAAAGAACCTGGACCTGAACCAGTAACAACTCATCTTGCAGTATCGCGAAGCGGTTGATCGCGTTCGTGCGAGATGCGTTTCCGCTTATGCGTGTTTTATTGCTCGCTTGAAAGTCTTTATCAGGCTCTGGTCTCCGTCATTGAAGCAACGAGCCACGACTGAAACCAGAAAATGCCACCATTGCTTCGATCAGGAGGCTTATACTGCGCGCGGGATGAAATGACAATTTTGAGCGGAGATATATACTACGCGCGGGAT
>JAKEHD010000023.1 GCA_022615215.1 Blastocatellia bacterium | reverse complement strand
GCGGTCCGTGTCGATCGCCGTTGACGATACCCGGCGCGTCTCCGGCTTGCTACAAGCACCACAAAACGCGTGCGGCTGCTACGTGCTAGCGCACGGCGCGGGGGCGGGAATGGCGCACTCGTTCATGTCCGCCGTCGCGGACGGACTTGCGGAGCGCGGCATCGCCACGCTGCGTTATCAATTTCCGTACATGGAGCGTGGATCGAAGCGGCCGGACGCGCCCAAGCTTGCTCAGGCCACCGTCCGCGCGGCGGTGGCGGAAGCCTCTGGCCTGGCTCCCGGGCTCGCCCTGTTCGCGGGCGGCAAATCCTATGGCGGGCGCATGACTTCGCAGGCGCAAGCAGAGGCGCCGTTGCCCGGTGTCCGGGGGCTGGTGTTTCTGGGATTTCCGCTTCATGCGCCAGGGCGTCCGTCGAACGAGCGCGGCAAACACCTCTTCGATGTGCAAATCCCGATGCTGTTCCTGCAGGGAAGCCGCGATGAGCTCGCCGACCTGCGGCTGATTGAACTCGACAAAGAATATGCCCCACTTCTGGCCGGGTCGAAACACGCGCAATTCGCGCACGATGCCGCCGTTCAAGCGTTCGGCTTGACTATCAGAAAGGCGCAACTCTTCGGCTGCATACTCGAAGGTCACATCTTCGATTGCATTCGTCAGGTCAATCGGCCAGTTCAGGCCCGCCGGAAAGTTGTCGCCGAGAAATTCCACGAGGCTCTCAAAATCGCTTATGCGATCCAAAGCTACTCGATCAATAACGGGCATTCAGCAAACCTCCATCCAGCAAACGAGAGCCGCCCTCGACCCCTGCGGGGCGTTGAGGTCGCGCAGAGTTCGGCTGACGTGCTTTTGCTCGATCTCTCTGCGCCAGGATTTCAATTCATCGTCCGAGGCAGAGGTGACGCGCGGCGTATCGGGTTGCGAGCGAATCGCTTTGGCAATATCTTCGAGGCGATTACTCTCCCATACTTCGCCTGTCGCGGCAACGCGGAAATACCATCTAAGCTCGCCTTGCGTGTCGGGCTTGACCGAAGGGAAGCGATAAGCGCAGAACAGGCCGCAGGTTGCATCTTCGGCTGCGCGCTTGCCGCTAAAGACCCGCTTGGGGAATCGGGGCAATTCGTCGTAGAGCGCCGGGTGGTCGTCACGAACCGCGTTGAGTTCTTCATGCATCAATTCTTCGATGCTCTTACGTCCGAGATATTGCTCGTTGAAGAGGCGTAGCGCGGCGAACCCTTCATCAGGCGTCAGCACAGGCGATTCGATGCCAAGCGTCTTGCTGATGCGAAGCAGTTTACCAGTTACGCGCTTGAACAGACGCAGCAACTCTTCAAGCTCATCGGGCGGAAGAAAGTTGTAGACAAAAACTTTGTTATCGCCTTGCTGGATGTTTCGCCCCAAAGCTCTTTCCACTGTCGGGTCGAGGCGGCGGTCCACGCGGCCTATGCGCTGCATAAGGCGCACAGGGTTCCAGTGCAGATCGTAGTTGATGATTAGATTCGAGTCTTGCAGGTTCAGGCCCTCGCTCAGAACATCGGTGCTGATTAGAATGCGGATTGGCTGGCTCGTGTACTGTGACAGTTCTTCTTCGGTGCAGTTGTAGTAAGGCGCAAAGCGTTTTATCACGTTCTCACGGTCTATCTTGCGGGTGCTGTCGAGTTCTTCGACATTGGCGAAGCCATTCGCTTGCAGATTGCGCCAGAGGTATCGGGCAGTGTCTTTGAACTCGGTGAAGACCACCACCTTGCTATCTTTCAGTTGCGGATCATCACGCAGAGCGGCGACAAGCTTTTTCAATTTATCATCAGTGTCAGGCGACAGATTATTGTGAACGCCTCTGAGCAGTTTTACGATCAGCGTCATGTCTTCGATTACGAGAGGCAATAAACGGTCCAGGTCGTAGCGTTCGGGGTCGAGGCTGCGTATCAGGAATTCGTCATCATCGAAATCGTTCTCTTCTTCCTCTTCGGCATCCAGATCGTCATCCGCGCGCCGCTCTTTTCGATGCTCCTGTACGGTTTGCCATGCATCGGAATGCAGGTTTTTCCAGGCTTCCCACTTTTCCGGGTCGTGCTGGCTCAGGAAATAGGCCATCTTTCGCAGCAGTTCCTCAAGGCTGCCCTCGAACGCTTTGTATGAACTCTCAAGCCGCTTGAGCAACAGAGTGCGAATGAGGCCGATCACCTGTTTGTCCCGGTTAAGCAGAAAAGTATCAATATCGCCTTTGCGGAATAATTCGCTGTTATAAACTGCGAGAGAGAGCAAAGGATTGTCCTTATCGAAGGCGCTGGCGATTTGCGTGTAAAGTCCTGAGTAGACTTTCTTCAACGAATACTTGATAACCTGCGGCTTCTGGCGTTCAGGAAAAGTCGGGATAGAAGAATCACTGTTGGATTTTTCAGAGTCCACAACATAAGCGCGGCTGCGTTGAATGACCAGAGCCTTCAGCAATTGGTCTGTTCGCAATATGTCAGCCTCTTGAGCCGCCGTTTGCACGTCAGGCGTTGCGGTTGCGAGGCTCGCCGCCATCTGCGTTTCGAGCTTCTTTTCAGCTTCCCCGAAGTAACGGCGCAAATTCTGGATGCCCAGGCTGGCAAAGCGATCCTGGCGGTTACGGGCCAGAAAATTGATGAGGTGATAGAGATCGAGCAAGCTGTTATTTATCGGCGTAGCGGTCAAAAAGTAACACTGCTTATTATCATCGAGAATGCTCGACAGGGTCCGGCTGCGGTTTGATGACGGTGTGCGAAAATGGTGGGCTTCATCAATGAGAATCACATCGGTGAAGCTGCGATAATAATCGAGGTCTTCATCGCTTATCGTTCCCGGCCTGCCGAAGTCTGTATGGTTGCGTATCTCTACAAGCTGACGCAGGGCGCGGCCATAGTGTGGCTGGATGAATCGTTTCAAGTTGCGTTCCCACACGCTTGCCCTTGCGGATTTTGGAACGACGAGCAATATGTGATGGCCGCGATTCAGGTGATATTCCAGAAGCATCAACCCGATGAAGGTCTTGCCCAGGCCTACCCCATCGCAGATGAACGCCCCTCGCCAGGTCTCGGCGAGCTGCCGCGCTGCGCGGTAGCCATCCTGTTGATAATGGCTCAGGAGTGGATACATCACGGATTCATTGCGCTCCCAATCGGTGATGGGCGCTTCGCGGCCTGCGAAGTATTCATAAAGAGCTTTTGCCCATACCTCGAATGGAGTGAAGGCCCGCAGGTGACGTTCGATCAGTTTCAGGATTTCGGCATTAACATCTTCAGCCTCGTCCCATACTCTTTCGTACCATGCTTTGAGCGCAGCGATCTGGCTTGAATCTGTGGTGAACAGATTAAGCTCAAGATTTCGCAAAAGGCCCGGTTCGGTGAAATTGCTGGAACCGATAAGCGCGTAATCAATCGGCTGACTGCCCGTTTTCAGGTGATAGGCTTTGGCGTGAAACTTGGCGCGCGAGTATATCTTTACCTGTATCTTCTTATTCGCCAGAGCCTGACGAATGGCCTTCAAGCCAGTGAGAGCTATGGCATCATCCCGCTCTTTTATCGTTTCGATGTTGGTTTCGCTGTATGACTGTAGGGAATTCAGCAACTCTTGCCGTGTGCGGCGAGTCGTCTCATCGCCCATCAGAATGCGCGTTTGCTCCAGGTGCTGCCAGAATCCATCAAGCGCGAGCAGCGATCCGATTTCGAAATAGCCCGTAGCAATATCCCACGAGGTTGTATGCAGAAGCAGTTGTTTGAGAGCATTGAGCACGGTGTTTTCCGCTAAATTATCGATCAAGGTAGAAAGCTTTTGGTTCTCTTCCATAGTACGTTCTCAATGCTCAACATTCACGCGGCGGCAGCGGCGCATGTTCGATATACTGCGCGCGGGATGAAATGACAATGTTGAGATAACATCGG
>JAKEHD010000195.1 GCA_022615215.1 Blastocatellia bacterium | reverse complement strand
CGTGGTCGCGTAATCGCGTGGTCGCGTAATCGCGTGGTCGCGTAATCGCGTGGTCGCGTAATCGCGTGGTCGCGTAATCGCGTGGTCGCGTAATCGCGTAGTCGCGTGGTCGCTCATAAGTACGCTTCCGTCCGTTGCTCTTCTTCCAGGGCCGCAGCTTGTGAACGACTGAAAGCTGATAGCTGACGGCTGATAGCTGATAGCTGACCACTGACCACTATGGAGACTCTCACGCTTCAACTCGACCCTGAGCGCCCGCAAGAGGACGCAATCGAGTGGGCGGCTTCGATAATTCGAGGCGGCGGCCTCGTCGCTTTTCCTACCGAAACGGTCTACGGGCTTGGGGCCGATGCCACGCGAGAGAGCGCCATCCAGAAAATCTTCAAGGCTAAAGACCGACCCGCCGATAATCCCCTCATAGTCCATGTCTCAGACCGCGAAATGCTGTCGCTCGTTGCGCGCAACATAAGCCGCGAAGCAGAGGTATTGATCGAAAGGTTCTGGCCCGGCCCGCTCACGCTCGTGCTTGAGCGAAAGGCGGAGATCGCGCGCTCGGTTTCTGCGGGACTGCCTACGGTAGCGGTTCGCATGCCGAAAAACAAGGTCGCACTTGAATTGATACGCAGGTCGCGTGTGCCTATAGCCGCGCCGAGCGCGAACCGTTCGGGGCGACCTAGCCCTACAAGCGCAGCGCATGTCGCGCGAGACATCGGCGGGCGAATAGATATGATTCTCGACGCAGGGCGGACGACGATAGGAATCGAGTCGACGGTTTTGGATATGACCGTTTCGCCTCCCGTGATACTGCGGCCCGGATGGATAACACGCGAAATGCTCGCCGGTGTCCTGGGTAAGGTCGAGAACGCGGCTTCAGAAGAGGAGTTGCGCCGCTCGCCCGGCACGCGCCATCGTCACTACAGCCCGCGCGCTCGCGTCGTCCTCATTGAACGCGCTTCGCCGCAATTCATCGCGGGGCTGCTGGCGAGATTTCTCGAAAGCGGCCCGGTCGGATTGATAAGTCATACGGTGGTCGATATTGAAAATCCCGATCTTGAAAAGATCGTCTTGGAGGAAACGGCTGCGGCTTACGCGCGTTCGATATACTCTCGGTTACGAGAGCTTGATGAAAAAAATCTCAGCGTCATCGTGGTCGAGGGCATTGATGAGAGGGGCGAGGGCGCGGCCGTTATGGACCGATTGCGCCGCGCCGCATCCGAGATCATAGAGGGAGACGGCTGACCGGTGATCGAAACGAATATACACCCATGACTATTCGCGTCGGTTAGTGGTAGATTAGCGGTTCATAAAATATCGTCCGCCTGTAGAACGCTCAGGCGTTCCACATTTCAACGATTCGGGAGAGCACGATGCAAGCACTCAAAAAGCCAAGCCTCACTGAAGACGGGTTGCAGTACGTCGAAGACGAACGTGAACCTGCGGCCGGTCTTCAGGAGGTGAAGATTCGCGTCGAGGCCGCGTCTATATGCGGGACCGACCAGAGCATTTATCACATAACCGCGCGCGAGGGGATGCGCGATGAGATGCTCGCATACAACGGCGGCAACGTCGCGAACTACAGTCCCATAATCGTAGGCCACGAATTCTGCGGCGAAGTGGTCGAGACAGGAAAGGGCGTCGACCCCGAACTCGCAGGCGTGGGCGATTACGTCACGAGCGAGATGCATATAAGCTGCGGCCACTGTCAGCAGTGCCGAACCGGGCAGCGCCATATATGCAAAGAGATAAGGGTCAAGGGCCTGCACATGGACGGCGCGTTCGCCCTGTACGTGGTCGTCCCTGCTGAAAACATCATAAACCTTGAGCACTTCGGCGGGCGCGATGTTATACCCCCGCGTTTCGGGGCTTTTCTCGACGCGCTCGGCAACGCCGTCCACACGGTTATGGAAGGCGATGTCGCGGGCAAAACGGTCGCCATTCTCGGATGCGGCGCGCAAGGCTTGATGGCAACGGCCGTCGCGCGCACGCTCGGCGCATCGAGAATATACATCACAGACTTTTCGAACCCGAAAGGCAGCTTCAACCGAGAGCGTCTCGAAAGACGTTTTGAGACGGCGCGGCAGTTAGGAGCGGATTTCTGCTTCGACACAAACGAAGAGGCCGCGCCCGGACAGAAGCGAGAACTCTTCGAGCGGGCGCTAGACGAGCCGGGCGGCGGCATAGATGTGATACTTGAGATGAGCGGGGCCGAGGCGGCCTACACGGATGCCGGGGCGCTCGTGAAGAACGGAGGCCGCATACTGCTCTTAGGCATACCGGCGCGGACTTTCCATTCGTTCGACTTCGGCAAATACGCCGTGTGGAAAGGCGTGACGATTCGCGGCATATTCGGCCGGAGGATGTTCGAGACCTGGTACGCGATGCTCGATCTTCTGGCAAGCGAAAAGTCGGGCTTGAAAGCCAGGCTCGAAAAGATAATCGCAAAAGAGAGCGTGCGGCTTTCCGAGTTCGAGCGCGGATTCGAAATGGTCCGCTCGCACGAGGCCGTCAAACTTCTGCTCGTGCCCGATTCGGTAGCCCAAGCGTGAGCGCGGGCTGATGCATCACTTCAGTAGCCCAAGCGTGAGCGCGGGCTTTAACCACTGAAACCCCGAGAGGTGAAGGAGAAGACCTTTAATGAATACAGAAGAACTTTACTCGACGCTCGACATCGAACTCGAAAAGATCAAAGAGGCGAAGACCTTCAAGTACGAGGTGCCGCTCGAAAGCGAGCAGGGCGGCGACGTTATGGTAGAAGGGCGCGAGGTCGTAATGCTTGCATCGAACAACTACCTCGGACTTGCGAACCATCCGCGCGTCAAAGAGGCCGCACATCGCGGCATAGACGAATGGGGCTACGGTCTTGCATCGGTGAGATTTTTGTGTGGCACTGAACCGATTCACTTCGAACTCGAAAGCCGCATAGCCAAATTCGTAGGCTGCGAAGCGGCCATACTGCATTCATCCTGTTTTGCGGCGAACGAAGCTTTCTTCGCGGCGCTGCTCGCAAACGATCTGGGTTATACGTACTATGAGGACGTGATCTACAGCGATCAACTCAATCACGCGAGCATAATAGACGGAGTGCGCCTCTGTCGCTCAATCGCCAAGCAGACCGTCTCAAGGCTCTACCGCAACGGCGACACCGCGCACCTGGCCGAGATGCTGGAAGAGGACCGCGACAAGAACTATCGCATAAAGGTCATAGCCACGGACGGCGTTTTTTCGATGGAAGGGCTCGTTGCGCCGCTGCCTGAGCTTGTGAAACTCGCGCGCGAGCACGGGGCGCTGCTTATGGTGGACGAATCGCACGCGACGGGGGCGCTCGGAAAGACCGGCCGCGGCACGCCCGAAGAGCTTGGCGTTTACGGCGAGATAGATGTTATTACAGGCACATTCGGCAAGGCGCTCGGCGGGGCATCGGGCGGATTCATAGCGGGGCGCGCTCCGCTCATAGAGTTCCTGCGCCAGAAATCCCGGCCTTATACTTTTTCAAACACAGTCCCGCCCGCCGTCGTCACGGCTTCGATAGAGGCTATAAACCTGATCGAGAACGATCCCTCGATAACCAATCAGCTTCACGAAAACACTGAGTATTTCCGCCGCGAAATAGTCCGACTCGGATTTACGATCATCGAAGGCCTCCACCCGATAGTCCCTATAATGCTCGGCGAGGCGGCCCTTGCTCAGGACATGAGCCGGGAGTTGTTAGGCGAAGGGGTTTACATAAAGGGCCTGTGGTATCCGGTCGTGCCTAAGGGCGAAGCGCGACTAAGGGCGCAAATATCAGCGGCGCACACGCGAGCGGATCTTGACCGCGCGCTCGAAGCCTTCGATAAAGTAGGCCGAGGATTGGGAGTGATTTGAGACATCAGAAGAAACGATGGTTGCGGTTCCAGAAAGTCGGCCAACTGGCAATGAAGATACCATCGGCTTTAGCCGCATGGAGTCTCAGTTTTTGCCTGGTATTATGCTCTTCGTTCATCGCTTCCCTGATGTAAAATAAGTCGTGAGGTGAGAGATGAGTTCTATAAAATCACCGCCGGAAGAAAAAGCATCGTCGGCTTCTATCGATTTGCGAAAGGCTGATGCTGCTTATAAAGCTTTCCCTTCATTTGCGGAATGGTCGAAGTGCGTCGTTGACACCGTTCGATGGGACCGTTACACGGCGGAGTTAAAGCAGCGAAAAGAGAGTTCGCCGGACTTGCTGCCGCGTGCGCTTGAAATAGTCAAGCGGGCTGCTGCCGTAGACACCGGCGCTATCGAAGGACTCTATGAGACGGACAGGGGATTTACCTTCACTGTGGCTATGGAAGCTGCGCACTGGGAAGCAGCCCTGTCAGAGAAAGGACCGAAGGTCTTGGCCCTGTTCGAATCGCAACTCCGGGCTTATGACGATGTGCTGGATTTCGCCACTCAACGTGTTCCCATTGCCGAAGCCTGGATTCGCAAACTCCATTCGGAAATCTGCCGGTCTCAAGAGACTTATCAGGTATGGACCGAAATCGGCCCGCAAGAACAAGTTCTGCCTAAAGGCGAGTACAAGCACTTGCCCAATCACGTACTCGGCGCTGATGGAGAACTCCATTCTTATGCGCCGGTCGATATGACCCCTCCCGAAATGTACAGGCTTTGCGAAGAGCTTCGCAGCGAGGCTTTTCTTACGGCGCATCCCGTGCTTCAGGCTTCGTATGCTCATTATGCGCTCGTGGTGATTCACCCCTTTGCAGATGGAAACGGACGGGTCGCAAGAGCGATGGCTTCCGTGTTCACGTATCGCTCTCAGTCGGTCCCGCTGCTTATACTCGTGGATACTCGCAAAGATTACTATGAATCATTAGCTTCGGCAGACAGGGGAGATTATCAGCAGTTTGTGGATTTCGTTCTTGAGAGATCGCTTGATGCAATCAGTTTAGTCAATGAAAGTCTCCGTGCAGCAGCCTCGCCGGAAATAGAAAGCTCTCTGGCTGCTCTAAAAGGTTTGTATATGACCAAAGGTGGATACACTCAGGCTGAAGTTGACGAGGCCGGATACAAATTCTTTGATCTGTTTCAGATAGAACTCACCCAAAGGGCGCAAGAAGCTGCGATCAAAGATGTGTTAAGTGTCGAGGGGCATTATCCAGGCAGAAGTCACACACTTGCGAAACCAAAATATCGCTTGCCTTTAACCAAGCCACCGCGAGATTGGGTCATCACTTTCACTTCATCACCGCCAGCGAAAGTTCAAGTTTTCCGCAGCTTTGCTTTGGAGATTCCAGAGGATTGCGCTCAAGATGATGATCTGATAATTCATAATCTTCAGACCCATGAACTTTTCAAAGTGCGTATATCAGAACTTTTTCCTGTAGCAACTGCTGCTCTTCATATGAGAATCTCGATATGGGTTGAAGCGGTCATAGGTGAAGCACTCGCTGAATTATCCAGGGCAGCAAATGAATTGCTCAAAAAACAGGGCCAGTAGAAATAACTATCTCTGGAACGCTCTCGTTCAAAATCATGAATATAATCGCCCCTTGGAGGTGTCTCATTCATCTGTTCCCGTGCTTCTGTCAAGGTAATGTTAAAAGTTGTAAAAGTTGGTAAATAAGCGGCCGAGCATGAAACCGCGAACCCGCCCCGCCCGTACATCGTGCCAGCCAGGTTCTAGCTTTAAGCTACGGCCGTTTACTGTCTGCGCTGATCGAAACTCTGATCGCGCACACCAGGAGTTATTTACTTGAGGAGTGAAAAAATGAAGATCAGCAAGTCCGTTTTCTACCTTAAATCCGTCGCGGCAGCGTTGTTGCTCGTCGCTGTCTCTGCTTACGGTTCGACCGACAAGTCGAACAGCAAGAAGTTCAGCTTTACAACCAAATCGAAAGAAGCCATAGAGCACTTCAAGCAAGCTGTGCATGCCATAGAAACTTTTCAGGGCGGCCCTCAATTGCTTGCCGCGGCTCAGAAGGCTGTCGAAGCCGACCCGGAATTCGCCTTGGCGCATTATCTGGTCGGCACAGCGACCCCTCCTCCCGCCAACCAGCCTCACATAGACAAGGCCGTCGAGCTTTCGAAGAAGGCTTCCGATGGAGAGCGCCGCTACATAGAAGCCGTGCTGCTGACGCGCGCTCAGAAGCTCGATGAAGCGTTGAAAATCTTTCTGGACCTGAGCGCGCAGTATCCCGAAGAGCGCATGGTGCAGATGTTGATCGGTCAGGTTTATATGGCTAAGGGTAAGCCTGACGAAGCGAAGGCGGCATTTGAAAGGGCCATACAGATAGACGGCAGCACCCCGCGCGCTTACGGATTTCTCGGCAACATACAGTTGCTCAGAGGTGACTACGGCAAGGCGCGCGAGACATTCAAGGCTTGTCTCAGCAAACCCGTCGAAGGAGTGGCCCCGTTCCTTCCCAACTACGGAATCGCCTTCGCTCACATATACGAAGGTGACTTTGCATCGGCGTTGAAGGTCTTGAAGAATTACGAAGCCGAGTACACGAAGACCGGCGGCCCGCAGGGCTTCCCCGCCGTCTTTATATGGAACTCGATAGCCCGCGTATTGCTCGAAAGCGGCCAGGCGGAGCAAGCCATCGAAGCTTACAAGAAGGGATACGAGACCGTGAAAGAGAGCTCGATTCCCGACGATCAGAAGCAGGTATGGTACGGACGCCTTCGCCACGGGCAGGGTCGCGCGCTTGCGAAGATGGGCCGTCACGCGGAAGCCTGGAAGGAAGCCGAGCTTATCAAGAAGATGATCGACGAAGGCGGCGAGCAAGGCGCTCAGTACGTACCCTCTTACCACTATATGGCCGGATACCTGAAACTCGAAAGCAAAGAGTACGACAAGGCCATAGAGCACCTGAAGCAATCCGACCAGACCGACCCGTTCCAGCAATTGCTTTTGGCGCGCGCCTACGAGAAGTCCGGCGATAAGGCGAACGCGATGGTGACTTATAAAAAGATAGTCGCCTATACTCAGGTCACGATAGAACGGGCGCTGGCCTACCCCGAAGCCAAAAAGAAACTCAAAAGTTGAAGCAGTACCATCGTGACAATCCAGCCATGTGCAAAGGGGGCGGTCTCACAGCCGCTCCCTTGTTTTTTCGAGAGTCAGACAGGGATGGGCATAATGAAATGCAATCGCATAGAATAGTTCTTACAGTGAAAAATGGCTTATGCGAAACAGGGTTTTGCGCATTGCCTCGTGCCAGAGCGACGCCTAAAATAAAACGGGTAGTTGAAACGGCGAACGGACTCTCTTTTACAGATGACAACGTTTCTATTTTGGAATATAAACCGTAAGCCTTTGGAAAGCGCCATCGTTAGTCTGGTGATAGAACACGAGGTGGATGTGCTCATGCTGGCGGAATGCGAGATACCGGAAGGTGTTATGTTGAGGGCACTCAATCCGGTCGGGAAGGCACGATTTTACCTGACCGAAAGCGATTGCAGAAAAATAATCATCTACACCCGCTTCCCCAGAGAGTCTCTCGATTCTGTGCTTGAAGGTCCGAGGCTGACGATTCGCCGGTTGATATCACCGGCGCAAACAGAAATTTTGCTGGCTGTCGTTCATTTTCCAAGCAAGCTGTATTGGTCTGAGGAAAGCCAGTTCTCTGAATGCCTGAAACTGGCGCAAAAGATTCGCAAGGCTGAAGAACTGGTGGGGCATGGAAGAACAGTCCTTGTAGGCGACTTTAATATGAACCCTTTTGAATCAGGATTAGTCACTGCATCCGGGCTTCACGCAGCGATGACCAGAGAGATTGCGTTGAGGAAAGCACGAACCGTTCAAAATGAACAGTACCCCTTTTTCTATAATCCGATGTGGGGACGCTTTGGTGATACGACGGAAGGCCCTCCCGGCACCTACTATTATCCAAGCTCAGAACAAAAAACATTCTTCTGGAATATGTTCGATCAGGTTCTATTAAGACCCGATTTATTGCCGTTTTTTTGCAATGAAGACTTGATGATTTTGACCGGACACAATAGCGAATCGTTCCTTTCTCCAAGGGGTGTGATTAAAAGTGGGACTCAGTTTTCGCGCCTTTCTTGACAACATTTAGCGCGAAGTGATAGGTCAGCCGTTGCCGACACTGGAAAAACCTTG